>JAKDNL010000436.1 GCA_030451825.1 Pseudonocardia sp.
CGCGCTCGGGCAGCAGCTCGTCGCTGCCGACCGGGCGGGGGGCGGTGGGCCAGCCGGGTGCGGCGCGCAGCCCGTCCAGCGCCTCGGCGACCGCGGCGCTGGCCCGGGCCAGGTCGGGGCTCGCCGGCCCGGCGACGACGGCGCCCGGCCCGAACTCGCCGGCGATCGTCTCCAGCACGGTGGCCGGGTCGACACCGGCACGGCCGGACCCGGACTGGTGCAGCAGGACGACCAGGCGCCTGCCCTGTACCCCGACCAGGATCTCGTGGCCCAGCCGCGCGGCCTGGCGGCGCAGGTCGGCGAGCAGCTCGGGGGACTCGGCCGGCGTCGACGAGCGGGTCCCGGTGTTGCTGCTCGTTCCGCGTGCGCTGCTCTCGGTGCCGCCGGGAGTTCCGCGTTCGCCGCTCTCGGGTGGACTCCCGACGAGGCAGCGGACCGGGGCGTCGGGATCCCAGCCGAGCGCGGACGCGCGGGAGACCAGCGCGCCGTCGGAGTCGCCGCGGACCACTCCGTCCACGACCAGTGCCTCCAGCCGGGCGTCCCAGGCCCCGCGAGACTCGGCCGCTCCCGCGTAGACGGTGGCCGCGGCGAACGCGATCTCGCGCCCGAAGCGCAACACGGACTCGGTGAGCACGCGTCGCTCCCGGGGGTCGGCGGCCAGCGGGGGCAGGTGCTGCTCGAACACGTCGGCCGCGATCCGCACCAGCTCGACGGTCTGGCGCAGGCTGATCCGCCGCGTCAGGTCGCGCGGGGCGATCCGGAAGGCCTCGGCGGTCAGGCGGATGGTCGCACCGGGCTCGGCGAGCCAGGCCACGAAGTTGCTCACCCCGGTCTGGGTGACCAGGGCGACGGCGGCACGCTGGTCCGCGGTCAGCCGCGCGAACCACGGCTGACGCTGCTCCATCGCGGCCATGCACGCCGCGGCGAGACCGCCCGCGGCCAGCTCGAGACGGCGCAGCGTCGTCGCCGCGACCGGCAGTTCGGTGGCCACGTGCGGCAGCATGTCACGCCGCGAGGCTCCGGGGGAGGACGGAGAAAACACCGACACCCCCGGCGAGGCGCGGACCGGCTCAGGGCCGTCCCGCGCGGTGAACGGGCCGACCTAGACGAGCGGTTCGACCTTGCTGGCCTGCGGCCCCTTCTGGCCCTGCTCGACGTCGAAGGTCACGCGCTGGCCTTCGTCGAGGGTCTTGTAGCCGTTGACCTGGATCGCCGAGTAGTGCACGAACACGTCCGCGCCACCACCGTCGGGAGCGAGGAAGCCGTAGCCCTTCTCGCTGTTGAACCACTTGACGGTGCCCTCTGCCATTCTTGCTCTCCTCGTGCCCTGAACCCCGCGGCACCTCGCCCCGGGTTCTCTCCGCCTGGTCGCAACGGTCCGCGCCCTGGCCGGGAGGCCGTTCACGCGATCCGTGCTCGGCATCGGGTGGGACCCTATCGTGATCTGCGTCGCTCGATAAGAGCCTTCGACGAGGATTCCGTAGGGGAGACATAAAAATCGCGGCCCGCCGGACGTGCCGGCGGGCCGCGATGGTAGGTGACTCAGGCGGAGCCGGAGTCGCTCGTCTGCGGACCGGCGGCCCGCGGGTCGTCGATCTTGTACCCGGCGGCGGCCTCGGCGGCGAGCTTGCCCGGGACCGCACCCTGCTTGCCCAGTGCCGCCAGCGCCGCCACGGTGATCGACTCGGCGTCGACGGCGAAGTGCCGCCGGACCGCCGGGCGGGTGTCGGACAGGCCGAACCCGTCGGTCCCGAGCGAGCTGAACGGCGACGGGACCCACTGCCGGATCTGGTCCGGCACCGCGCGCATCCAGTCGGAAACGGCCACCACTGGCGCGTCCGAGCCGCCCAGCGCCGAGCTCACGTACGGCACCACCGGCTCGTCGCCGGGGTGTAGCAGATTGTGGTGTTCGGCGGCGATGCCGTCGCGGCGCAGCTCGCCCCAGGACGTCACCGACCAGACCTCGGCCTGCACGTCCCACTCGTCGGCGAGCATCTTCTGCGCGGTCAGCGCCCACGGCACCGAGACGCCGGAGGCGAGCAGCCGCACCTGCGGGCCGTCGGTCCTGGGGGCCTCGGCGTAGCGGTGGATGCCGCGCAGGATGCCGGCGGCGTCCACCCCCTCGGGCTCGGCCGGCTGGACGTAGGGCTCGTTGTAGACCGTCAGGTAGTACATGACGTTCTCCGGCTCCTCGCCCACCATCCGGCGCAGGCCGTCCTGCACGATGTGCGCGATCTCGAACGAGAACGCCGGGTCGTAGGCCATCACCGCAGTGTTCGTGCTGGCCAGCAGCATCGAGTGCCCGTCGTTGTGCTGCAGGCCCTCACCGGTCAGCGTGGTCCGCCCCGCGGTGGCGCCGACGAGGAACCCGCGCGCCATCTGGTCGGCCGCGGCCCAGATCGAGTCGCCGGTGCGCTGGAAGCCGAACATCGAGTAGAACACGTAGACCGGGATCATCGGCTCGTCGTGCGTGGCATACGAGGTCCCGGCCGCGGTGAACGACGCGACCGAGCCGGCCTCGTTGATCCCCTCGTGCAGGATCTGGCCCTGCTCGGACTCCTTGTAGGCCAGCATCAGCTCCGCGTCGACGGAGGTGTAGTGCTGCCCGTGCGGGTTGTAGATCTTCTGCGTCGGGAACATCGAGTCCATCCCGAACGTGCGCGCCTCGTCCGGGACGATCGGCACGAACCGGCCGCCGATCTCCTTGTCCTTGATCAGCTCGCGGAGCAGCCGGACGAACGCCATCGTGGTGGCGACCTCCTGCTTGCCGGAGCCCTTCTTGACGAAGTCGTAGACCTTGTCGCCCGGCAGCACCAGCTGCTTCGAGGTGGTCCGGCGGGACGGCAGCGGGCCACCCAGCTGGCGGCGGCGCTCCCGCAGGTACTGGATCTCCGGGGCGTCCTGGCCGGGGTGGTAGTACGGCGGCTGGTACGGGTTCTCCTCCAGCGCCGCGTCGGTGATCGGGATGCGCTGCTCGTCGCGGAACTGCTTGAGGTCATCGAGCGAGAGCTTCTTCATCTGGTGCGTGGCGTTGCGGCCGGCGAAGTGCGAGCCCAACCCGTAACCCTTGATCGTCTTGGCCAGGATCACCGTCGGCTGGCCGTGGTGCGCCGTCGCCGCCGCGTAGGCCGCGTGCACCTTGCGGTAGTCGTGCCCGCCGCGCTTGAGGTTCCAGATCTCGGCATCGGTCATCGGGTCGACCATGGCCTTGGTCCGCGGGTCGCGGCCGAAGAAGTGATCGCGCACGTAGGCGCCGTCGTTGGCCTTGTAGGTCTGGTAGTCGCCGTCCGGCGTGGTGTTCATCAGGTTGATCAGGGCGCCGTCGCGGTCGGCGTGTAGCAGGGAGTCCCACTCCCGCCCCCAGACCACCTTGATCACGTTCCAGCCGGCGCCGCGGAAGAACGACTCCAGCTCCTGGATGATCTTGCCGTTGCCGCGCACCGGCCCGTCGAGGCGCTGCAGGTTGCAGTTGACGACGAACGTCAGGTTGTCCAGGCCCTCGGTGGCCGCGACGTGGACCATCCCGCGCGACTCCGGCTCGTCCATTTCGCCGTCGCCGAGGAACGCCCACACGTGCTGCTCAGCGGTGTCGGAGATACCGCGGTCGCCCAGGTAGCGGTTGAACCGCGCCTGCATGATCGCGTTCATCGGGCCGATGCCCATCGAGACCGTGGGGAACTCCCAGAAGTCCGGCATCAGGCGCGGGTGCGGGTAGGAGGGCAGCCCGGCGCCCTTGCCGCCGTGCGAGAGCTCCTGGCGGAACCCGTCCAGGCGGTCCTCGGTCAGGCGGCCCTCGAGGTAGGCGCGGGCGTAGATGCCGGGGGAGGCGTGGCCCTGGATGTAGACCTGGTCGCCCCCGCCGGGGTGGTCCTTGCCGCGGAAGAAGTGGTTGAAGCCGACCTCGTAGAGCGTCGCAGAGGACGCGTAGGACGAGATGTGCCCGCCGACGCCGATCCCCGGACGCTGCGCGCGGTGCACGGTCATCGCCGCGTTCCAGCGGATCAAGCGGCGGTAGGCCCGCTCGGCCTCCTCGTCGCCGGGGAACCACGGCTCGCGGTCGGTGGCGATCGTGTTCACGTAGTCCGTGCTGGTCAGCGACGGGACGCCGACATGTCGCTCGCGGGCGCGCTGGAGCATGGTGAGCATCAGGTACCGGGCCCGCTGCTGACCGGCGTTGTCGAGGACGGCGTCGAACGACTCCAGCCACTCGACGGTCTCGTCCGGGTCGATGTCCGGCAGATGCGCGGCGAGTCCGTCGCGGATGATGTTCACACGGCGCGGTTCGTCGCCTGTCTGGCTGCTCTGCGCGGTCAAGGGTTCTCCCTGCCTTCGATCGTGGCGGCCGGGTGTCCGGCCGTGCGTGTTCGGGCGTCCCGCCGCCCTCCCGCCCGGCCACGGTGGTGGCGGACGGCGACCCCGGGTCCCGGACCCCATCGTGCCTGCTCGGGCCCGGGCTCGAAACTTCAGCCCGGTCTCTGACGTGCGAGTTGTGTCTCTGCGAGCGCAGATTATGCATTACTCGTGCGTAACCGAAGGATTCCGGCGAGCGGCACGGGCACTGCCCCCGGACACGACCTTCCGACTATGGTTGCGCGGAGTGTCGGGCTGGTGAGTGTTGCGCGCGGTCCGCCCCTCGTGTTCGGATTCCGCATCCGAACCGGCCGGGCCGCGCGAGCGTCATCGCCGGGCGGCGAAACGTTGGTTGTGTGAGAGGGGAACGAGTGGTGGCCGCGGAAGATGCCGGACGCACGTCCGACATCGCGGGCAAGCTCGGCGTCGAGCCGGGCATGGTCGTCCAGGAACTTGGTTATGACTCCGACGTCGACGACGAGATTCGTGCGGCCGTCGAGGAACGGAGCGGTGAGGAGCTCCTCGACGAGGAGGCGCAGGAGGTCATCGACGTCGTCCTGTTGTGGTTCCGCGAAGGCGACGGCGACCTCGTCGACACCCTCGTCGACGCGCGCACCCCGCTCGCCGACAGCGGTGTGGTCTGGGTGCTGACGCCGAAGACGGGCCGCGACGGGCACCTCGAGCCGTCCGAGATCGCCGAGGCGGCGCCGACGGCGGGCCTGTCCCAGACGTCGAACCTCAGCGTCGGCGAGGACTGGGCCGGAGCGCGACTGGTCGCGCCGAAGGCGGGCAAGGGGCAGAAGCGCTGAACGACCCGTCCCGAGCTGTGATCTACCCTCGTCGATGACACGCGGTCCGTGCCGGGCCGCGCCGAATACTGCGAGGAGACCTCCGACGTGGCACCCGAGGTAGGGGCGCAGGCCCCCGACTTCACCCTTCCGGACCAGAACAAGCAGCAGGTGAGCCTGTCGTCGTTCCGCGGCGACAAGGCCGTCCTGGTGGTGTTCTACCCGTTCGCGTTCTCCGGGGTCTGTACCGGTGAGCTCAACGAGATCCGCGAGGACCTCGCGACGTTCCAGAACGACGACGTCCAGGTCCTGCCGATCTCAGTGGACCACCCGTTCGCGCTCAAGGCGTGGGCCGAGGCGCGCGGGTACGAGTTCCCGCTGCTCTCGGACTTCTGGCCGCACGGGTCGGTGGCGCAGACCTACGGGGTGTTCAACGCCGACGCCGGGTTCGCCCTGCGCGGCACGTTCCTGATCGGCAAGGACGGCACGATCTCCTTCGCCGAGGTGAACGGACCGGGCGAGGCCCGGGACCAGGACGGCTGGCGCAAGGCCCTCGCCGCCCTGTAGAACCACGACGGCGCCGGTCGGGTGCGAAACCCGTCCGGCGACGGGCGCGTAGCTCAGCGGGAGAGCACTCGGTTTACACCCGAGCGGTCGCAGGTTCGATTCCTGCCGCGCCCACTACCTGACCAGCGCTTTTGCTGGCGGCGCCCCGGTCGGGTGCCGCAGCGTGACGCGAACGTGCTCCACTCTCATGTCATGTCCCCGGGTCAGGCCGCACTCCACGCGATGTGGTGTCAGTGTCCAGCTTGCTGATCCAGATTGTGTCTGACACAATCGGCTCTCGTGCGAGTCAGGTTCACGCGGCCGGCTCGCCGACACCGCATCGGGAAGGCGCATGCGATGCACGTGATCGACACGGTTGATCCGGTCGCGGTGGCGGCGACGGGGACGGCTGATGCTCGGCTCGTGTGGATCGGGCCCGACGACCGCGGGGTTGAGCTGGAGA
>JAKDNL010000437.1 GCA_030451825.1 Pseudonocardia sp.
CGCTTCGCAAGCTTCGCTCAGTGCCGATGTTCGCTTCGCAAGCTTCGCTCAGTGCCGATGTTCGCTTCGCAAGCTTCGCTCAGTGCTCGTGGACGATCAGGCCGCGGATGTTGCGCCCCGCCAGCAGGTCGTCGTATCCCTCGTTGACCTGGTCGAGGGAGTACGTCCGGGTCACCAGGGCGTCGAGCTCGAGGTCACCGCTCCGGTAGAGCCCGAGCAGGCGCGGGATGTCGGTCGTCGGGTTGCAGTCACCGAACAGGCTGCCGCGGATCGTCTTCTTCCACAGCGTCGCGACGGTGCCCGACACCTCGACCGTCCTGGTGTCGAAGTCGCCCAGCGCGACCAGGACCACGACCCCGGCCTTGCTGACCGCGTCGAAGGCCTGCGACACCACCTCGGAGGTCATCGTCCCCACCGTCACGATGGCCTTGGCCGCGCCCACTCCACGGGTGAGCGACGACGCCAGCTCGCGGGCCTGGTCCGCGGTACCGACGGCGTGCGTGGCGCCGAACTGCGCAGCCGCCTCACGCTTGCCCGCCACCGGGTCGACCGCGATGACGTTGACCGCACCCGCGTGCCGGGCGCCCTGCACGGCGTTGATCCCGATCCCGCCGGTGCCGTAGATGATGACGGTCTCGCCGGCCCGGACGTCGGCGGCGTTCACCGCCGCGCCCCACCCCGTCGGCACGCCGCAGCCGACGAGCGCGGCCTTGTCCAGCGGCAGGTCGGGCTCGATCCGTACCGCGGAGGTCTGGTGGATGACGCCGTACTGGCTGAACGTTCCGAGCATGCACATCGCGCCGTAGCGCCCGGCCGGCCCGGACAGCGGCCAGCTCTCGCCCGGCAGGAAGCCGCGCATGATGTTGGCGCCCATGTCGCAGATCGCCTGCTGCCCGGTGGCGCACCAGTGGCAGTGTCCGCAGCTCGGGATGAACGAGCAGACGATGTGATCGCCGGGTGCGACCCGGGTGACGCCCGGGCCGACGTCCTCGACGACACCCGCGCCCTCGTGCCCGAGCACGAGCGGCAGCCATCCCTTCATGTCGCCCTGCATCACGTGCAGGTCGGAATGGCAGAGGCCGGCGTGGGTGTAGCGGACGAGGACCTCGCCCTCGCCGGGCGCCGCGACATCGAGCTCGACCAGCTCGAGCGGCTTTCCGACCTCGTGGATGACCGCGGCAGTGGTCTTCATCGTTCCTCGTTTCGTTCGTCGGCCGGGTAGGTGGTGGTGACGGGCTCGGCGCCGGTCACGTGATGGAGCCCGTGGAGCCGGGGGCCTTCTGGCGGTCCCGGCCGGCCTCGGCGGCGGCCGCGGCCGTGGCGTCCTTGGTGGTCGCGGCGCGCGAGGCGAGCTCCTTGTAGGTCAGCGGCCGGCGTTCGAAGCTCCCCTCGTGCGCGGCGACCGCGTCCCGGTGTTCCTTGTGCTCGGGATGGCGGGACTCGAACTCCTGGCGGACGTCTATCTGGCGCCGCCAGTGCGTGATCGTGTCCCGGTCGCCGTTGTTCACGCCCTCCCACGACTGCGGCGCCGTGGACATGGCCGCCGGGGGCGCGGCACGACCGTGCATCGCCGGCGACGGGGGACGGCGGCTGGTGGCCGACCCGCACGCCGGGCAGCCCGGAGCAGGGGAGCTCCATGACGCAACCAGCATCTCGAAGCGGGCCCCGCAGGAGCACGCGTAGTCGTACAGCGGCATGGCCGACTCCTTCGTCAGTTCGCTCACTCGCCCGGACCGGCACTCGGTCTATAGAAAAAACCCTGAGGTGGAGCATCCGACGGCGTCGATCGGCCTGATTGTATAGAATCGACAGCGGCTACGCGAGGTGGTCGGGGAGCGGCGAGCCCGCGTTGCGGGAGAGATCGCTCAGGTGTGAGCGCAGCCTGTCCGGCGGTGCGTCGTGGTCCTCCACGAGCACCCCGCGCTCCATGAGGTGATCCGCGAGGAGGTCGGCGACGTTGTGGATGTGCGCGTTCATGGCGGCGCCGGCGGTCGTGGCGCTGCGTCGCTCCAGGCTGCGCAGGATGAGCAGGTGGTCCTCCGGGGCCGCGGTCGACCAGGTCGGGACGCTGCTCCAGGACCGGAACGGCGCGTATCGGGTGGTCGACTTGAGCAGCCACCGCAGCTTCGGCGCGTCGGCGGCCACGTTGATGACGCGATGCAGCCCGATCTCGGTGGACTCGGCGCGGACGCCGTCGCCGTCGTCGAGCGCCCTGATCAGGTCCTGCTGCATCTGCTGGAGACGCTCGAGGTCGTGGTCGGTGAGAAGCGGAGCAGCCCGTGCGGTGAGTTCTCCGGCGAAGTAGGCCTGAGCGTCGTAGAGGTCGAGGAGGTCCTGCCTCGTCATCGGAACGACCTGGAACCCGCGACCCGGCTGGAACGCCACCAGCCCCTCGCCGTGCAGGGACATCAGAGCTTCCCGGACCGGGGTGGCACTGACCCCGAAGCGCGATCCGAGATGCTCGGTCCGCAGCCAGGAGTGGCCCTCGGCCTCGCCGGTCATGATCAGCTCACGGATGAGGCGCGCGATCTGCGGGCTGAGCCGCTCGCGGGGATCGAGAGAGGCGAGATGGCTGTCGGAGGGGTTGCCCTCGCTCATACGGTGTCGAGTCTCCTGAACGGTTCGCCTGCGGTCAGGCTGCACGCTACCGCCGGGCGCGTCCGATCGGGTTCTGGAGTGTGTTGGAGCGACGGCCGTCAGCGATCGTGCCCGATCCGGCCCCCTTTCGCTGCCGTCCTCTCAACCGGCAGTCGTTACTGACTGTCCTTCGGTCGGGCGGGGTGGCCGACGCCGAGTTGCCCGCGGGCCATCCGTTGCCACATCGGGAGATGCGGGTCGGCCCCTGGATCCCGGTCGCTCAGCGCGTAGGTGATCGCCACCCCTCGCATGCTGGTGAACAGGATCTCGCGCGTGTCCGGGAATGCGGGGTGGCTGCTGTGCGCGGGTCCGAACATCGTCGCGACGACGTGCTCGATGGCGGTCCCGAGGCGCTGTTCCTCCGGGAGGAGGCTCCGACGGATCTCCTCGTTGGTGCGTGCCACCGTCCAGAGCTCCATCGCCGCCCAGAAGTAGGGCTGCCGGAACGTCTCCCAGAGAAGCTCCGTCGCCCGGTCGACCCGTTCGGCCCCGTGGATACGTCCGTAGCTCGACCGGGCGACCCACTGCTCCATCTCCGCGATCCGCTCCCCCGCGAGATGCTGGGATGCGGCCATGAGCACGGCCTCCCGGGACGGGAAGTGGTGCAGGAGGCGACCGCGGGAGACGCCGGCCCGTTCCTGGATCGTGACGGTGGTGGTCCCCGAGTAGCCGGACTCGACCAGGAGTTCGACCGCGGCGTTCAGGATCAGCGCCCGGCTGCTCGCCCGTCGCTCGGTCTGCGTCCGCCGGACGGGTCCGTTCGGAGCAGCGGCCATGGGGCAACGATATCCGCGCCACCCAGGCCCGGATCGGCCGCGCCCGCGTCCTATGCCGACGGGCGGGGCCGGTCAGGGGGTGTGATGTATATAACACGTGTCGAGAGGCTCAGTCTCGGAGGCTCGGGTGGGGCTGTTCTCGCGGCGCGCACGGGATACCGTCGCGGACCCGCCGATGGGGGCGCCCCGTCGCGAACAGTGGAGTCACGACTCCGGACCTGTGAGGAACTCTCCGATGAGCATCACGCCCGACGCCCTGGCCGACGAGCTGGGCACCGACGTCCGAACCGTGGTCGCGCAGGCCCGCGACCTGATGGAGGCCGGACACGACAAGGTCCTCACGGTCGGACCGGGAGCCTCGGAGACCGAGGATGACGTGGCATGCCTGACCGACGAGGCCGCGGCCGCGATCCGGTCCCGGGTCACGGCGGCCGTCGCCGACCAGGGCTGACCACCGGCGCCGAGTCGGCCCGCCACGTTGGGCGGTACCGAGGTCAGGTCTGATCCGCCGCCGTGAGGTCCCGCTGCAGGCGGGCCTCGAGACCCTCGACGAGCAGGTCGACCTTGTCGGCGTTCCAGCGCCTCGGCGGGCCCTCGACGCAGCTCGCGATCGCCTGTCGCACGCGATCGTCGAGCGGTTCCGGACCGACCCGGGCCTGCTCGGGCCCGGCGACCCCGCCGGGTGCCGGCCCCGGGCCGTCGATCCACGGCATGATCCCCAGCTCGAGCGTGCCGGTCGCACCGAGGACCGAGTCCTTGCCGTCGAAGCCTGCCTCGAGCAGTACCTCGGTGATCTGGCGGAACAGCGTGACCAGACGGTCCGGGCGTTCGGGAAGCGCGACGACGGCCTGGGCCAGCCCGGGGTTGCGGCGCAGCAGGTCGAACACGGCGGCCGAGGTCCGGGCGAGGTGCTCCTGCCACGGCTGGGCGGGCTCCGGGAACGTCGCCCCGGCCAGCGCATCGTCGACGGCGGCGCACAGCAGGGCCTCGAAGCTGGCGAAGTGCCGGTAGAACGTGGAGTACTTGACCCCCACCTTCGCCGTCACGGTGCCGACGGTCAGGTCGGCGAAGCCGATGTCGCGGGCCGCCGCCAGCAGGGTGGCGCGGTCGGTCAGCGGCGGTCTTCCTGTCCGCCTCGCTCTCACGTCCGTCACGCCCGCGATACTACTGACGGGTAGCCCCGGCCTGTGCCCGACCGAACGGGCGTCACAGTGGGGCCCGGTCACGAGGTGGTTGGATCGACGGTCAGGACCGGAGGAGCCGAGGAGCGGACACTCGTGACGGACGAGGAACTGGTCGTCGAGTTCGCGCTGACCCGTCTCGACAACCCGGGCCTGGATCTCCAGGAGATCGCCGCGCTGGTCGTGCGCCGGGTCGGTGCGGACGGGATGGTGCAGCTCGCGTCGCAGAACCTCGCCGTGCGCGGCGAGCTGCGCGGGGGCGCGTTCGACTCCGCTGCCGAGTACGTGCTGCGGGTCGTCCTGCGGCTGCGCGACGGCGACGACGGGTAGGAACCGGCCGGGTCCGCGGGCCCCGTGAGTTCAGAGCGTGCCGATCACGCGGACCCGGTCCGCGATCGAGCGCCTGCTCACCGACGACTCCGGCGCCACGCCGGCGTTCCGGCCGTCGATCGTGCCGCCCGGATCACTGACCGTGCCGCACTTGCGGGCCGGACGCCCGATGGGATCCGCTGGTACGACGGTCTGTGATGTCGCCCGGTCACGACGCCGGTCATGACGCGCAACGTCCCCTGAGCGAGGAGGCCCGATGGAGTCCGCGATCCCCGCGCACCTCACCGTCCCGCGCACCCGCCCGGCGCGGGTACCCGATGACTTCCGGCCGCCCTACCCGTCGTTCGTGGCCCGGGCCCCGGAGTCGACCGCGCAGGTCGTGATGGCCTATCTGGGTGCGCAGCTCCCGCCGGGCGCCGACCCGGGAGGGGTGCCTGCGGCGCTGGCGGCGGCACTGGCCGGGCCCGACGGGCCGGCCCACCACGACAGGGCCACGCAGGTCCGCCGCGACGGGCCCACCGACGTCATCACCGTCGGCTACTGGGACGACCCGGCGGCGTTCGACCGGTGGTTCGCCCGGCACCGCGAGCGGTGGCTGACCGATCGCGACGGCGGCGGCCGCTGGGTCGAGGTGGTCGAGCCCCGGGCCGAGGAGTTCGAGACGATCTTCGGTGCGCGGAGCCGGCCGGAAGGCGTTGCCGTGCTGGCCGAGGGGTTCAGTGGCCAGATCCGCGAGCATGCCTACTGGGGCGGGATGCGCGACCGCCTTCCGGCTTCGCAGACCGACCCGCTGCACGACCCGGGCGGCCTCGACGTCGAACGTGACGGTGACCGCGTCCGGGTGCGCCCGCGTGGCAGCGTCTGCCTGATCCGGTCCGGGCAGGACTGGACCGACACCGCCGACGACGAGCGCGCGACCTACCTCGCCGACATCGAGCCGAACCTGCGTGCCGGGATGGATTTCCTGGAACGCGACGGCGGCGGGATCGGCTGCCTCGCCAACCGCTACCTCACCGTGCTCGACGAGCGGGGACGGGCAGGCGAGCGCAGCTACGGCCTGAGCTGGTGGCGCACGCTGGCCGAGCTGGAACGCTGGTCCGAGTCGCACCCCACCCACCTGGCGATCTTCTCCGCGTTCGGGAAGATGGTGGCGGCCCGCGGCTCCACGAACCTGCGGCTCTACCACGAGGTCTCGGTGGTCGGCCCGGAC
>JAKDNL010000438.1 GCA_030451825.1 Pseudonocardia sp.
GTGTACCGTGTAC
Organism: Pseudonocardia sp.; assembly: GCA_030451825.1. Taxonomy (GTDB): domain Bacteria; phylum Actinomycetota; class Actinomycetes; order Mycobacteriales; family Pseudonocardiaceae; genus Pseudonocardia. The sequence goes on from JAKDNL010000438.1 coordinate 14, forward strand.
CTTGAGTATCGGCTACCGGTGGTATGCGACCTGCGAGCCACCGCACCCTCAGGAGGGACGTCCCCTTATGCCAACCGGAACCCGGCCTCCGGCCGTCATCGGCGGCAACCGGATCCCGTTCGCCCGCGCGAACGGCGCCTACTCCCGCGCGTCCAACCTCGACATGCTCACCGCCACCCTGGACGGTCTGGTGGCCCGGTTCGGGCTGGCCGGCGAGCGTCTCGGCGAGGTCGTCGCCGGCGCGGTCCTCAAGCACTCGCGCGACTTCAACCTCACCCGCGAGGCCGTCCTCGGTAGTCGTTTGAACCCGGCGACCGCGGCCTACGACGTCCAGCAGGCCTGCGGCACCGGCCTGCAGGCCACGATCGCGGTGGCCAACAAGATCGCGCTCGGGCAGATCGAGAGCGGTGTCGCCGGCGGGGTGGACACCGCGTCCGACGCCCCGATCGCGCTGAACGACGACCTGCGCCGGGTCCTGGTCCGGCTGGGCGCCGCGAAGTCCCCGGTGGACCGTCTCAAGCTGGTCGGCCAGCTGCGCCCGGGCCAGATCGTGCCGGAGATCCCGCAGAACTCCGAGCCGCGCACGGGCCTGTCGATGGGCGAGCACGCCGCCCGTACCGCACTGGAGTGGGGTGTCGGGCGCGCCGAGCAGGACGAGCTCGCCGCGGCCAGCCACCGGCACCTCGCCGCCACCTACGACCGCGGCTTCTTCGACGACCTCCTCACCCCGTACCTGAAGCTGACCAGGGACGACAACCTGCGCCCCGACTCGTCGGTGGACAAGCTGGGCAAGCTCAAGCCGGTGTTCGGCAAGGGACCCGAGGCGACCATGACCGCGGGCAACTCCACCCCGCTCACCGACGGCTCCGCGCTGGTGCTGCTCGGGTCCGACGAGTGGGCGGACGAGCACCGGCTGCCGGTGCTCGCGCACGTCGTGGACTCCGAGACCGCCGCCGTCGACTACGTGCACGGAGGCGGAGCTCGCGGAGCCGACCATGAGCGCGGCCCGGACGGACTGCTGACCGCGCCGGTCTACGCGGTGCCGCGGATGCTCGCGCGCAACGGCCTCACGCTGCAGGACTTCGACCTCTACGAGATCCACGAGGCGTTCGCGTCCACCGTGCTGGCCACCCAGAAGGCGTGGGAGGACGCGGCGTTCGCCAAGGAGCGCCTCGGCCTCGACGCCCCGCTGGGCTCGATCGACATCACGAAGCTGAACGTGGCCGGCTCCTCGCTGGCGGCCGGGCACCCGTTCGCCGCGACCGGCGGGCGGATCGTCGCCACGCTGGCCAAGCTCCTGCGGGAGAAGGCCGTGGAGGAGAACAAGGACCAGCGCGGCCTGATCTCGATCTGCGCCGCGGGCGGCCAGGGCGTCGTCGCGATCCTGGAGGCGAAGAAGTGAGCGATCTCCTGAGCAACCTCTCGAACACCCCGATCGCGAAGCAGCTGGGCGTTCCGACCGTCCCGCGGCTGCGCCGCTTCGAGCCGGGGCAGCCGCTGCTGTCCGGGCCGGTGCTGGTCGCGAGCGTCGGCGACGGCCGGTTCGCCAAGCCGGTCTCCGCGCTGGTGGAGGAGAACGGGCAGCGCGTCGTGGCGGAGGCCGGCGAGGAGAAGATCGACGCCATCGTGCTGGACCTGACCGGCGCGTCGACGCTGGCCGACCTGGCCACCGCGAGGGAGATCCTCACCCCCGCGATGAAGAAGGTCGGGCCGTCGGGGCGGGTGCTGCTGCTCGGCGCCGAGCCGGGCGAGGCATCCGGGGCGGAGGCCGCCGCGGTGGCCCAGTCCCTGGACGGGTTGGTGCGCTCGATCGGCAAGGAGCTGCGCTTCGGCGCGACCGCGAACCTGCTGATCGTCTCCGCCGGCGCGGCACCGTCCGCGGTGGACTCGTCGGTCCGGTTCTTCCTGTCCTCCCGCTCTGCCTACGTCGACGGCCAGAACGTGCACGTCTCGGTGCCGGTCGGCTCGATGCTGGACCCGGCCGGGATGGACGACCCGCGCGACCCGGACCTCCCCCTGCGAGGGCGCGTCGCCGTCGTCACCGGCGCGGCGCGCGGGATCGGCGCGGCGATCGCCGACACCCTCGCCCGCGACGGCGCGACGATCGTCGCGATGGACATTCCCGCCGCAGGCGAAGGTCTGGCGAAGACCGCGAACCGCACCGGTGGCACCGCGCTACAGCTCGACATCACCGCCGCCGACGCGCCACAGCGGCTGCTCGAGCACCTCGAGCAGCGCCACGGCGGTGTCGACCTGGTGGTGCACAACGCGGGCATCACCCGGGACAAGCTGCTGGCCAACATGACCTCCGACCGCTGGGACTCGGTGCTGGCGGTGAACCTGGGCGCCCAGCTGAAGATCAACGAAGCACTGCTGGGCAGCACGGTGCTGCGCGACGCCGGCCGGATCGTCTGCGTGTCCTCGCAGAGCGGCATCGCCGGCAACCGTGGACAGACCAACTACGCCGCGTCCAAGGCCGGCGTGATCGGCATGGTTCGTGCGCTGGCCCCGCGCTTCGCCGAGCGCGGCGCGACGATCAACGCGGTCGCGCCCGGGTTCATCGAGACCGAGATGACGGGCCACATGCCGATCGGCACCCGCGAGGCCGGACGGCGGGTGAACAGCCTCAAGCAGGGCGGGCTGCCGGTCGACGTCGCGGAGACGATCGGCTGGCTCGGCCAGGCCGAGAGCGGGGGCGTCAACGGGCAGGTCGTGCGCGTGTGCGGCCAGTCGATGCTGGGGGCCTGATGCGGGTCACCGAACTGAACGGGCCGCCGTCGCTGGGGCCGCTCTACGCGCGCGCCGCCGCCGGAGCCGCGCTCGCGACGTCGGGGATCGCGGGTGGCGGCGGCCACGAGCTCCCGGCACGCGAGCTGGTAAGGTGCGGCGTTCCCGTCGAGCGCGACCACCTGGCCGACTATGCCCTGGCCTGCGGGTTCGGCATCGGCGGGGCGCTACCGCTGACGTATCCGCACGTGCTGGCGTTCCCGCTGCAGGTCGTGCTGATGGCCGACCGGTCGTTCCCGCTGCCGCTGCCCGGGCTGGTGCACCTGGCCAACCGGATCACCGCGCACCGGGCGATCACCCCGGCCGAGACGCTGGACCTGCGGGTGCACGCCGACCGGTTCGTCGCACACCCGAAGGGCGCCCAGGTCGACCTGGTGGCCCAGGTGAGCGCCGGCGGCGAGACGGTCTGGGAGGGTCGCAGCACCTACCTGTCCCGTGGCGCCGACGCGCCCGCGGACGCGGTGTCGCCCGACGAGGGCACCGGCACCGACATCGCCGAGCCGCCGACCCCCACCGGGACCGGCGCCGCGACCTGGAAGGTCGCCGGCGACACCGGGCGGCGCTACGCCGCGGCCAGCGGCGACGTGAACCCGATCCACCTGCACCCGCTCACCGCGAGGGCGATGGGCTTCCCGCGCGCGATCGCGCACGGCATGTGGACCGCCGCCCGCGCCGTCGCGGCGTTGCAGGGCCGGATCCCGGACGCGGCGACCTACGACGTGGTGTTCCGCAAGCCGTTGCTGTTGCCGTCCACGGTCGAGCTGGTCACCGAGCGGTCCGGCACCGACTGGGGCCTCGCCGTCCGTTCCGCGAAGAAGCCCGAAAAGGTCCACCTGGCCGGCCGGGTCACGTCTGCCGGGTAGCCCGGCGGACCCTCCTGACCTCGAACGAGCGTGGCGTTCGTTGCGTTCGACGCGACGGATGCCACGCTCGTTGCGCGCGTGGGCCCGCGGCGCGCGTGGGCCCGCGGCGCGCCTGGGTCCGCGGCGCGCCTGGGTCCGCAGCGCGCGATCTTTACCGGGAGGGAGCAGTGACACCGGACGGGCGGTTGGTAGAGGATGGCCCCGTGGCGTGGGCAGCGTGGCCCACGCCACCCTGGGAGGCCCCGTGTCCGGATCCGCCGTGCCGATCGAGGAGCCCACGTTCGGGCTCTGGTACGACTTCCGCAACCCCGACCCGCAGCGACCGTTCTCCCGGTTCTACGCCGAGGTCCTGGACCAGATCGCGTGGGCGGAGGGCCTCGGCTTGGGGTCGGTGTGGCTCACCGAGCACCACTTCTGCGACGACGGCTACAGCCCCTCACCGTTCGTGCTGGCCGCCGCGATCGGGCAGCGCACCACGTCGATGCGGATCGGCACGAACCTGATCGTCTCGCCGCTGCACGACCCGATCCGCCTCGCCGAGGACGCCGCGACGCTGTCGCTGCTCACCGGCGGCCGGTTCGCCCTCGGCGTCGGGCAGGGCTACTGGGAACGCGAGTTCGCGGCGTTCGGCAAGAACATCGTCAACCGTCCGAGCCTGCTGGAGGAGGGCGTCGCGGTGATCCGGCGCGCCTGGTCCGGGTCCCGCGAGCCGATCGACGGCAAGCGCTACGCACTGCCCGCCCTACCGGTCACGCCGGTGCCCGAGCAGACGCCGCAGCTGCTCGTCGGGGCGATGGCCGACGTCGCGATCGAGCGCGCGGCCCGGATCGCGGACGGGTTCCTGAGCACCCAGAACGCGCACCAGGCGTCCTACCTCGCGGCCTGCGAACGGGTCGGACGCCCGGTCGCCGACGCCCGGATCTACGCCGGGCAGTGGGCGGTGATCGCCGAGGACCCGGAGCGGACCTGGGTCCGGATCGGCGAGCACGCCCTCTACCAGCTCAACGAGTACATCTCCTGGGGCGCGTTCGGGCCGCCGGAGGAGGTGCCGCGCTTCCCGGATGCGCAGTCGATCGTGGACGCGGGCGCATTCCAACTGTGGGACGCCGCCACCGCGGTCACCGAGCTGACCGCGCTACTGCGCGGCTGCCCGCAGATCCGCGACGTGCATTTCTGGGCACAGCTGCCGGGCGAGAGCGTCGAGTCCGGTTCCGAGCGCGTCGAGTACCTGGCGACGCGGGTGATGCCGCAGGTGCGGGCGGCACTGAGCGGATAGCGTCGCCCTCCCCGACACACAGGAGACCCGCGATGGCCCACCTCGAGGTCGAAGCCGGCAAGCGCGTCCACTACGAGCACTACGCGGGTTCCCGACGACCGGTCGTGCTGGTGCACGGCTGGGCTGCCACCGGGCACTGCTGGGACTCCACGGTGGCCGAGCTGCTCGCCGCCGGGCACGAGGTCGTCGTGCTCGATCACCGGGCGTGCGGGCGCTCGGACAAGGACTTCGCCGACGTCTCGATCGAGGCGATCGCCGGCGACGTGGTCGCCCTGGTCCGCGAGCTGGGGCTGCGCGCACCGGTGCTGTCCGGCTGGTCGCTGGGTGGGGCGGTGGTCGTCGCGGCCGCCGCCGAGCTGGGCGCGGACCTGACCGGCCTGGTGCTCACCGGCGGGGCCACCCCGCGCTACACCGCCACCGACGACTGGCCCTACGGCAGCACCGTCGACGACGTCGAGGGCGTCCTGGGCGGGCTGCTCACCGACCGCGCGACGACGTTCCGCGCGATCGCGGAGGCGGTCTGCGCGACGCCGCAGAGCGAGCCGACGCTGGCCGGGATGTGGGGCCAGTTCATGGAGTCCGGCCCACGGGTGTCGGACACACTGCGCGCGCTCGCCCACATCGACCAGCGGGGCCTGTTGCCTGGCATCACCTGCCCGGTGCTGCTGCTGGCCGGCACCGACGACGGCTTCGTCTCCTTCGACGGCGTGGCGGCCTCCGCCGACGTCTTCCCGGACGCCCGGCTGGTCCGTTTCGACGGCGTCGGGCACGCACCGTTCCTGGAGGACCGGGACGGCTATCACACGAGCCTACTGTCGTTTCTCGCCGAATTGGACGGCTGAACCGGTTCAGAGACCGGAACAGATCTGAAACGCCGTGACTTCTGTTTCCGAGATGTCCAGCATTCAGTTCCTGACGATGGCCGCAGCGGTCCGGGTTCGACCCCGGGTACGGGGACGGTCGTCGGAGGACGAGGTTGAGCGGGATCCGGCGGCGGCCGGGCCCGACGGAACGCAGGAGGTTCATCGTGCAGTCCACCGACACCCTGACCCGAGCCGAGTCGACCCAGCCCGACCCGAACCGCGCCGAGACGATCGAGGCCGACGAGTCGCACATTGTTCGCGGCCTCGACTGAGCGGAGCTTGCGGAGCGAGTATTGGCGCTGAGCGGAGCTTGCGGAGCGAGT
>JAKDNL010000439.1 GCA_030451825.1 Pseudonocardia sp.
CGGGGGACGGGCCGGGCGACGGGCCGGAGGTCCTGCTCACCGAGCGCGCCGGCACGCTGCGCGCGCACGCCGGACAGGTGGCGTTCCCCGGCGGCACGATCGACCCGGGCGACGCGGGCCCGGTCGACGCGGCGTTGCGCGAGGCACGGGAGGAGACCGGGCTGGACCCGGACGGTGTCGTCCCGCTCGCGGTGCTGCCCGAGCTGTTGATCCCGCCGACCGGCTTCCTGGTCACCCCGGTGCTCGCGCACTGGGCGCGACCGGGGCCGGTGCGGGTGATCGACCGTGGTGAGACCGAACGGGTGCTGCGGGTCCCGGTGAGTGCGCTCCGTGATCCGGAGAACCGGGTCACCGTGCGCGGACCCAGCGGGTACGAGGGCCCGGCGTTCCGCACGGCGGGCCTGTTGATCTGGGGATTCACCGCTGGCCTATTGTCCGCCCTGCTGCATCGCTCCGGCTGGGAGCGTCCGTGGGACGCCACCCGGACGGAGGACCTCGACGAGGCCTGGTCCCGGGCCCGACAACCGGACGTCCAGCACCCCTGCGGCCGGCGGGCCGCGACCGGCAAGGAGCTCTCGTGATCGACCCCGCGTGTGCGAGGACCCGTCACCGGGGCCGCCCGGCGAGACCGTCCACGAACCCGCCGGGTGCGGGCGCGTCGATCCCGGGGGACGTCGTATGAGCTGGGTGGACATCCTGGTCGTGGTGCTGGCGCTGCTGGCGGCCGTGTCCGGCTGGCGGCACGGCGTCGCGGTGGCGCTGCTGTCGTTCATCGGCGTCCTGGCCGGGGCGGTCCTGGGCCTGCGCCTGGCTCCGCTGCTGGCCGAGGGCGTCGAGTCCCAGCAGGCGAAGATCCTGGTCAGCATCGGCGCGGTGGTCCTGCTGGTCGCGCTCGGCGAGGCGACCGGCGTGTACTTCGGCCGCAAGATCCGGGACCGGATCCGCGGCGAGAGCGTGATCAAGATCGACTCGGCGCTCGGTGCCGGGGTGCAGGCGGTCGCCGTGGTGATCGCCGCCTGGCTGATCGCGCTGCCGCTGGCCTCGACCAGCCTGGCCGGCGTGACCTCGGCGGTGCGCGACTCCACCGTGCTGCGCGGCGTCGACTCGGTGATGCCGGACGCCGCCCGCGCGCTGCCCGCCGAGCTGCGCCAGATCCTGGACAACTCCGGCTTCCCGGACGTGGTCAGCCCGTTCGCCCGCACGCCGGTCGCGGCTGTCGGGCCGCCGGACTCCACGCTGGCCGACTCCCCGGTCGTCAGCGACGTCCGGGACAAGGTGCTCAAGGTGCGCGGGCGGGCGCCGTCCTGCCGTCGCGCGCTGGAGGGCAGCGGATTCGTCGTCGCCCCGCAGCGGGTGATGACCAACGCCCACGTCGTGGCCGGCACGACCAGCACCAGCGTCGAGGTCGTCAGCAGCTCCGGCCGGACCCGCCAGCTGGACGCGGACGTGATCAGCTACGACCCGGAGATCGACGTCGCGGTGCTCGACGTGCCGGACCTCGAGGTCGACCCGCTGCAGTTCAGCCCGGACCCGGCCCGCGTCGGCGACGACACGATCATCCTCGGCTACCCGCTGGACGGCCCGTACACCGTGACCCCGGGCAAGGTCCGGGAACGGATCCGGCTGCGCGGTCCGGACATCTACGAGCAGGGCACCGTCACCCGCGACGTCTACACGGTGCGGGCCGTCGTGCGCTCCGGGAACTCCGGCGGACCGATGATCACCCCGGACGGGCTGGTCCTGGGGGTGGTGTTCGGCGCGGCGCTGGACGACTCCGAGACCGGCTTCGTGCTGACCGCCGAGCAGGTGGGTGAGGCACTCAACGTCGCGGCCGGCGACGACTCCCGATCCGTGGACACCGGCGGGTGCGCGTCCTGACCTGAGGCGACCCGAGCCAGTCCCTGGCCCCGCTGGCGGCGGTGGCCCTGACCCCGGTCCGTCAGGAGCCGACCACCACCCGCTGGTGACCCACGCCCGAGGGGATCAGACCTCGCGGGTGATGGTCTGGTCCCGGCCGGGGCCCACCCCGATGGCGCTCATCGGGGCTCCGGTGAGCTCTTCCAGGCGCAGGACGTAGTCGCGGGCGGCCTGGGGGAGCTCGTCGAACGTGCGGCAGGCCGAGAGGTCCTCGAACCAGCCGGGCATCTCCTCGTAGACCGGGACGGCGTGGTGCAGGTCGGTCTGGGTCATCGGCATCTCGTCGACGTGCCGGCCGTCGATCTCGTAGCCGACGCAGATCGGGACGGCGTCCAGGCCGGAGAGCACGTCGAGCTTGGTCAGGAAGAAGTCGGTGATCCCGTTGACGCGCGCGGCGTAGCGGCCGATCACGGCGTCGAACCAGCCACAACGGCGCTCCCGGCCGGTGTTCACGCCGATCTCGCCGCCGACCTTGCGCAGGCGCTCGCCCATCTCGTCGTGCAGCTCGGTCGGGAACGGGCCGGAGCCGACGCGAGTGGTGTAGGCCTTCAGGATGCCGATCACCCGGTCGATCCGGGTCGGTCCGATGCCGGAGCCGACGGCCGCGCCACCCGCCGTCGGGTTCGACGAGGTGACGAACGGGTAGGTGCCGTGGTCGACGTCGAGCAGCGTGCCCTGCGAGCCCTCCAGCAAGATCGTCTCGCCGCGCTCGAGGGCCTGGTTAAGCAGCAGGCGGGTGTCGACGATCTTGTCGGCGAACTTCGTGGACTGCTCCAGGACGGTGTCCACGACCTCGTCGAGGTCGAGGGCCCGGCGGTTGTAGACCTTGACCAGGATCTGGTTCTTCAGCTCGAGCGCGGCCTCCACCTTCTGGTGCAGGATCTTCTCGTCGAGCAGGTCGGCGACCCGGACGCCGACCCGGGCCACCTTGTCGCCGTAGGCCGGGCCGATGCCGCGCCCGGTGGTGCCGATCTTGGCCTTGCCCAGGTAGCGCTCGGTGACGCGGTCGATCGCCACGTGGTACGGCATGATCAGGTGCGCGTCGGCGGAGATCAGCAGGCCGGACGTGTCGACGCCGCGGCGCTCCAGCCCTTCCTTCTCCTCGATCAGCGCCTCGGGGTTCACCACAACGCCGTTGCCGATCACGTTCTTGACACCCGGGGTGAGGATCCCGGACGGGATGAGCTTGAGCGCGAAGTCCCGGCCGTCGGGGGTGACGACGGTGTGCCCGGCGTTGTTGCCGCCCTGGTAGCGCACGACCCAGCCGTACTGCCCGCCGAGCAGATCGGTCGCCTTGCCCTTGCCTTCGTCGCCCCACTGGGCGCCGATCAACACGATCGCAGGCATGTGAGACTCCAGTTCTGCACGCACGTCACGTCCGCGGGGCCCTGCGAAGGACACCGCGGCGGGGAGGATAACCGATCAGTGGGTTCGACCGATCCTGAAGCCGTGCTGCTGACCTGCGTGAGCGGGCCGCGAGACCGTCTTCGCCTCCACGGTATCCGGCGCGCTGCGCAGCGGGAACGGGTGCCCGCCGCTCTGGCCGACGTGCCGTCGGTCACCGTCGGTGCGCGACCCGGACGTGACGAGGTCGACCCGGTGCTCGCCGCGCACCCGGGCACGCGGCTGATCGTGCACGGCACCGACGCCGACCTGGCCGCGGTGCTGGTCCGGCTGCTGCGCACGGAACGTCTGGGTACCGAGGTCGGCTACGTCCCGGCCGGGCGCCGCTCGATCGCCGCGGCCGTCTGGGGCCTGCCCCGGCGCGCGGACGCTGCCGCGGACCTGGCCCGGCGCGGCGTCGCCGGACCGGTCCCGCTGATCCGCGACGACGCGGGCGGGGTGCTCGTCGGACGCGGCGAGATGCGCGACTTCGACGGCGAGGCCTACTGCGACGCCACCCGCGTCCTGCGCGGACGGATCCGCCGCCTACTCGTCGACGCCGGCCCGGACGGGGTCTCGGTGCTGCCCGACCGCGACGTCCGCGCCGCCGTCGGCCGGGCCGTCCAGATCGGCACCAGCGGCGCCCGGGTCACCAGCGACGGCGTCGAGCACCCCCGCGAGATCCCCCGCTGGGCCTGGTATCGCCATACCGAGCCCTGGCACCTGATCCGCCCCTGACCCCACCACCCGCGCGCGGCCACCCGGGGTGACCGGGGTCAGGCGGCGGCCTGGTCGTCGCTGGGGCGGCGGTGATAGCGGTCCACGTAGACCTGGCCCGACAGCTCGGCGATGGCGTCCATGACCTCGTCGGTGACGGCGCGGCGGATGGCCGGCGAGCCTTCGAGGCCCTCGTAGCGGCTGAACTCCATCGGCGCGCCGAAACGGACCTCGACCGGGGCGATCCGGGGGAGGCGGCGACCGTTCGGCCGGACCCGCTCGGTGCCGATCAGTGCCACCGGGACGACGACGGCGCCGGTCGAGAGCGCCAGCGACGCCACGCCGGTGTGCCCGCGGTGCAGCCGCCCGTCCAGCGAGCGGGTGCCCTCCGGGTAGATGCCGAACGTCCCGCCGGCACGCAGCACGGTGCGCCCGGCGTCGAGCGCGGCCAGGCCGGCCTTCACGTTGCCGCGGTCCACCGGCACGTAGCCCAGCCCGGTGAGGAAACGGGCCATCAGGCGGCCCTTGAGCCCGTCGCGGGTGAAGTACTCGGCCTTGCCCAGGAACGCGACCGGGCGCGGGGTGACGAGCGGGATGAACACCGTGTCGACCTCCGCGCGGTGGTTGGCGGCCAGGATCACCGGGCCGGTGACCGGCACCCGGTCAGCACCGTGTACACGCGGGCGCCACAGCAGTCGGAGGAACGGGGCGAGCATGAACTTGATCAAGAACTGCACCAGGGACCTCGAGCCTCTACTCTCTCCGACGGCGACGGCCACACCACTCCGTGGGGTGGGACCTGTGAGTCCCAGCGCCGAGTTCAGCATCCGCGAGTCTGGCCCTCTCCTTCCGGACAGGGAACGCCTACCGCCCAGCACCCCCCGATCAGCGCAACCGGCACTCACCCGGCGCAGTGATCCACCCCGCGCCGTTCACCCCACGTGACACCCCTCGTGCGCGGATATCGTCGTCGGAGCGACGATTTCCGCGCACAGGCGGGCGGCGGGCGAGCCCGTCCGGCGGAGCGCGGCGGTCACCGGGCGTCCGTCGTCATCGGGGCGGGCTGACCACGCCGGGCATCGTCGGGGAAGCGGTCAGGACAGGCCGAGGGCGGCGGGCGCCTCGGGGTCGGAGTCCGAGAGCAGTGTGTGCAGGCGCTCCACCTCCGCGGTCTCGCCGATCTGCTGTGCGGCGCGCAGCAGGGCTCCGGTGGCACGGAGGAAGCCGCGGTTGGGCACGTGCGACCACGGCACCGGGCCGAAGCCCTTCCAGCCGTTGCGCCGGAGCTGGTCCAGGCCGCGGTGGTAGCCGGTGCGGGCGAACGCGTAGCCGGTGACGGCGTCGCCGCCGTCGAGGGCCTTCTCGGCCAGCACCGCCCAGGCGATGCTCGACGTCGGGCTCGCGGCCGCCACCGCGGACGGGTCGGTGCCGGCGTCCAGCTGCGCGGCTGCCGGGTCGGCGGGCAGGCGGGTGGACTCGGGCTCGAGCAGGTTGCCGTGCAGACTCATGGGCCCATCCTCGCGCCCACCCGCCGCAACGTGCCAGCGGGTGGGCGCAGAGGGGCTACCTGCCCAGTGCCTTGCCGGCCGACTTCAGCGACTCGCAGGCCTCGGTGACCCGCTCGGCCATGCCGACCTCGGCCTTCTTCAGGTAGGACCGGGGGTCGTAGACCTTCTTGTCGCCGACCTCGCCGTCGATCTTCAGCACGCCGTCGTAGTTCTGGAACATGTGCGTGGCGATCGGTCGGGTGAACGCGTACTGGGCGTCGGTGTCGACGTTCATCTTCACCACGCCGTAGCTCAACGCCTCGTGGATCTCCTCGAGCAGCGAGCCGGACCCGCCGTGGAACACCAGGTCGAACGGCTTGTCGCGGGCACCCGAGCCGAGCTTCTCGCGGGCCACGTCCTGGCCCTGCTTGAGAATCTCCGGGCGGAGCTTGACGTTGCCCGGCTTGTAGACGCCGTGCACGTTGCCGAACGTCGCGGCCAGCAGGTAGCGGCCCTTCTCGCCGGTACCGAGCATGTCCACGGTGCGCTCGTAGTCGCCGGGCGCGGTGTAGAGCTTCTCGTTGATGTCGTTGGCGACGCCGTCCTCCTCGCCGCCGA
>JAKDNL010000033.1 GCA_030451825.1 Pseudonocardia sp.
TCGCTCACTGCTCGAGAGCTCCGTTCGTGCAGCAGGGCCGTACGAGAGCTCCGTTCGTGCAGCCCTGCTGCCGGAGAGTGGGGCTGGGGGCTGTGCTCGTCGTGTGGGGGTGTTACTTGCTGACGGGGGAGATGTTCAGGCTCATCCCGGCCAGTCCGCGGGCGCGGGTGGTGAGGCGGTCGGCCACACCGAGCAGGGCCTTGGCCGACGGGGCCTCCGGGTCGGAGAGCACGATCGGGGTCCCGGAGTCGCCGGACTCGCGCAGGCGGGTCTCCAGCGGGATCTGACCGAGCAGCGGCACGGTGGAGCCGATGCTCGTCGTCAGCGAGTCCGCCACGACCTGCCCGCCGCCGGACCCGAAGATGTCCATCCTCGTGCCGTCGGGCATCTCCATCCAGGACATGTTCTCCACCACGCCGGCCAGGCGCTGACGGGTCTGCAACGCGATCGACCCGGCCCGCTCGGCGACCTCGGCCGCGGCCTGCTGCGGGGTGGTGACCACCAGCAGTTCCGCGTTCGGGACGAGCTGCGAGGTGGAGATGGCGATGTCGCCGGTGCCCGGGGGCAGGTCGAGGAGCAGGACGTCGAGGTCGCCCCAGAACACGTCGGAGAGGAACTGCTGCAGCGCGCGGTGCAGCATCGGCCCGCGCCAGACGACGGGCGTGTTGCCCTCGACGAACATGCCGATCGAGATGACCTTCACGCCGTGCGCCTGCGGCGGCATGATCATGTTGTCGACCTTGGTCGGGCGGTCGGCCGAGCCGAGCATCCGCGGCACCGAGTGGCCGTAGATGTCCGCGTCGACGACACCGACGTTGAGGCCCTTGGCCGCCATCGCGGCGGCCAGGTTGACCGTGACCGAGGACTTGCCGACGCCGCCCTTGCCGGAGGCGACGCAGTAGACACGCGTCAGCGAGCCCGGCTGGGCGAACGGGATCACCGGCTCGTCGGAGTCGCCGCGCAGGCCGCGACGCAGCTCGGTGCGCTGCTCGTCGCTCATCACGTCGAGCTCGACCTCGACGTCCGTGATGCCGGGCACGTCCATGACGGCGGCCGTCACCCGCTTGGTGATCGTGTCCTTCATGGGACAGCCGGCCACGGTCAGGTAGACCCCGATCTGGGCCAGACCGGCGGCGGAGACGGCGACGCTCTTGACCATCCCCAGCTCGGTGATCGGCTTGTGGATCTCCGGGTCCTCGACCTTGCCCAGCGCCGCGCGCACGGCCTCGTCGATGGTCCCCGTGCTGGTGTTGCCGATGACGGACATGCGGTGGAGTACAACCTCTCCTGCGACTGACGGTGGCCCGGCGTGAAGCGGTGCCGCGACACACCCATGCTACGTGGCCGTGGATCGCCCGCCGTGTGTCCGTAGGATTCACCGGCGTGAGTGAGAGCGCCGACACGGCCGGTGGCGATACCGGCGGGCGTGCGGGCGCCGCACCGGGGCGCCGGGTCGTCCCGACCCACGCCGAGCTGGCTTCCTGGCGCAGCTTCCTGCGGGCACACGCGACGATCACCAAGGCGCTCGAGGCGGAGCTGGAGACCGAGCAGCAGCTCTCGCTGGCCGCCTACGACGTCCTGGTCCAGCTCGCCGAGGCACCAGGGCGCCGGCTGCGGATGACCGAGCTGGCCGACGCCGTGCTGCTCTCGCGCTCCGGGGTGACCCGCCTGGTGGACCGGCTGGAGCGCTTCGGCCTGGTCACCCGGTCCCGGGTGGCCGACGACGGCCGCGGCGTCGCCGCCGAGCTCACCGACGACGGCCTGTCCCGGCTGCGCGGGGCGTCGGTCACCCACCTGCGCGGGATCCGCGCGCACTTCGCCGAGGCGCTCGACGAGCCCGACCTGGCCGCGCTGGAGAAGATCAGCCGGAAGCTGGCCCCCTGAGACCACGGGAGTCGCCGTGCCCGTTGTCCGCACGGTCCGCGCGTCCCTTGTCCCCGCGCCGGTTGTCCCCGCCTCTGTTGTCTCCGCCCCGGCTGTCACCCCGCCCGGAGGCGGACTGCCGGCGCCCGGCCTCCCGCGGGCGCGCCTCGCCGGGACCGGTCTCGGCCAGCGCGGCCTGGATCTGCGTCGACAGCTTCTCCATCTCCCCGCGCAGGTAGTCACGGGTGGCCATCTCGCCGACGGCCAGGCGCAGCGCCGCGAGCTCGCGGGCCAGGTACTCGGTGTCGGCCTTGGTGCGCTCGGCGCGGCGCCGATCCTCGTCCAGGGCGATCCGGTCGCGGTCGTCCTGCCGGTTCTGGGCCAGCAGGATCAGCGGGGCGGCGTAGGCGGCCTGGGTGGAGAAGGCCAGGTTGAGCAGGATGAACGGGTAGGGGTCCCACTGGACCTGCCAGGCCACCAGGTTCAGCGCGATCCAGAACAGGACGATCACGGACTGGATGGCCAGGAACCGCCCGGTCCCGAGGAACCGGGCGATCCGTTCGGAGATGCGGGCGAACCCGTCCGGATCGACCTCGAACCGGCGACGACCGACGAGGGGCTGGTCGAGTCGGTACCGATGCTCGTTCCGCTGGCGCTGCTCTCGGTGCCCACGCTCGTTCCGCTGGCGCTTCTCTCGGTGCCCATGCTCGTTCCGCTGGCGCTTCTCTCGGTGCCCCGGCTGCAGCTCAGGCATTGGTCACCTCCGCCGTGGCGGGGTCGAGCCGGCCGCTGAGCTCCTGGTCGCGCCAGCCGGCCGGGAGCAGGTGGTCCAGCACGTCGTCGACGGTGACGGCCCCCAACAGGTGGTCCTGCGGGTCCACGACGGGACCGGCGACGAGGTTGTAGGTGGCGAAATAGCGGGTCATCTCGCCCAGCGACGCGTCCGGGCCCAGCTGCGGGAGCTCGGAGTCCACCATGCCCGCGACGAGCTCGAACGGCGCGGCGCGCAGCAGCTGCTGGGCGTGAACGCAGCCCAGGTAGCGCCCGGTCGGGGTGGCCGACGGCGGGCGGCACACGAACACCATGCTGGCCAGCGCGGGCGGGATGTCCGGGTTGCGGACCCGGGCGAGCGCCTCGGCGACGGTGGCGTCCGGGTTCAGCGTGATCGGTTCCGGGGTCATCAGCCCACCCGCGGTGTTCCACTCGTAGCGCATCAGGCGCCGGACCGGCTCGGACTCGTCGGGCTCCATCAGCTCCAGCAGCCGCCCGGCCTCCTCGTCGGGCAGCTCGCCGAGCAGATCGGCGGCGTCGTCCGGGGCCATCGCCTCCAGCACGTCGGCGGCGCGCTCGGAGTGCAGGAAGCCGAGCAGGACCCGCTGGTCGGACTCGGAGAGCTCCTCGAACACGTCGGCGAGGCGCTCGTCGTCGAGGGCGTCGACGACCTGGCGCTGACGCTCGCGCGGCAGCTCCGAGAGCGCGGCCGCCACGTCGGCGGGGCGCATCGTCTCGAACACCGTGAGCAGGCGGTCGGTGCCCTGCCGGTCGGAGATGCCCAGTCCCTGCGCGGCGGACCAGGCCACCACCTCGACGTGCCCGCGGCGGGAGAGCCGTCCGGCGCGCCGGGTGCGCACGGCCAGGCGCCCGATCGCCCAGTCCCGGGTGCGGGTGGGCTCGATCGCGGCGTCGACGACGACGCCCTCCTCGCCGGAGTCGCGCAGGGTGACCGGGGAGTCGAGCAGCTGGCCGAGCACGAGCGTCTCGTTCGGGCGCTGGTCGAACCGGCGAAGGCTGACCGACCCGCTGGCCAGCGTCACCGCGGCCGGGTCGACGTCGGCCACCCGCAGCATCGGCACGAAGATCCGGCGGCGGCTGGACAGATCCACGACGAGCCCGAGCACCCGAGGGGCGCTGGCGTCGACCCGCAGGGCCACGACCACGTCGCGGACCTTGCCGATCCGCTCCCCGTCCGGACCGAACACGGCGAGCCCGGCCATGCGTGCGACGAAGACCCGCGGCGCTGCCATACCCGCAGCCTAGAGCGGTTGTGCCGGCCGGGCCGGGCGCGGCGGCGTGGGTAGGGTCGGGTGCCATGTCCGGTCCGAGCACGAGCCTGCGGAGCTGCGCGTGAACACTGTCTATGACGTGGTGGACGTGTTCACCGATCGCCCCTACGCGGGCAACCCGCTGGCCGTCGTGCGCGACGCCGGAGATCTCTCGATCGCACAGATGCAGGCGATCGCCGCCGAGTTCGGCCTCTCCGAGACCGCGTTCACGCTGCCGGTGACCGACGCGTCGGCCGACTACCGGGTACGGATCTTCACCCCGGCCCGGGAGCTGCCCTTCGCCGGGCACCCGAGCGTCGGCACGGCCTGGGTGCTCGCCCGCGACGGAGTGATCGCGCCCGGTGAGCGGGTCCAGGAGTGCGGGGCCGGGCTGCTGCCGGTCGAGGTCGACGCCGGCGGGGCCCGGGTGACCGGCGGCAAGCCGGTCGTGGGGGAGGACCTGGACGCGGGCCTGCTGGCCACCGCCGTCGGACTCGAACCCGACGACGTCGACGGCGCTGCCGCACCCGGGGTGGCCGGTGCCGGCGTCGACTATGGATTCCTGCTTGTCCGCGCGGACGCGGTGGCCCGCGCGCGCTGTGACGCGGCGGCGGTCCGTGCGGTCACCGAGGGCCTGACCGGCCTGGTCGTCTGCTCGGTCGACCCGGACGTGGAGCGGGTGCACCTGCGTATGTTCGCGCCCGGCGTCGGCGTCGAGGAGGACCCGGCGACCGGCTCGGCCGCCGTCGCGCTGGGCGTGTTCCTGGCCGACCGCGGACTGCTCGACGACGACGGCGAGCACGCGTTCACCATCGCCCAGGGTGCCGAGATGGGGCGGCCGTCGACGTTGCACACACGGGTGCGGACCGAGCTGGGCGCCGCCGTCGCGACGAGCGTCGGGGGCGGGGTGGCCGTGGTGGCACGGGGTGAGCTCACGGCGGTCCCGCGGACCTGACGCCCGCGCGAGCCAGGCGATGCAGGTGGTGCCGGCCGCCGTGGGATGACTCACGGGTAACCCCTGCTCACCTCGGCTGGGTGAGAAACCAATCACCTGGGCGGGGCGCCGCGGGAGCGGGCGTGCCAGCATCTCCTGCAGTCAGTCGTCCCGCGCGCGACGGTCGTGCCGCGCCGGACGAGGAGAACTCGACGAGGAGCCCCGCCTGTGAGCACCACCCTCCGCGCCCGCCGATCCTGCCTGGCCGTGCCCGGGTCCAGCCAGAAGTTCATCGACAAGGCCCGTGGTCTGAACTCCGACCAGGTGTTCCTGGACCTCGAGGACGCCTGCGCGCCGCTGGCCAAGCCCGGTGCCCGCACGACGATCGTGGAGGCGCTCAACGAGGGCGGCTGGGGCGAGAAGCTCCGCGTCGTCCGGGTCAACGACTGGACCACCGAGTGGACCTACCGCGACGTCGTCGAGGTGGTCGAGGGCGCCGGGGCGAACCTGGACGCGATCATGCTGCCGAAGGTGCAGACCCCGCAGCAGGTCGTCGCGTTGGACCTGCTGATGACCCAGATCGAGAAGACCCTGGGCTACGAGGTCGGCAAGATCGGCATCGAGGCGCAGATCGAGAACGCGCTGGGCCTGACGAACGTCAACGCGATCGCCACCGCGTCCCCGCGGGTCGAGACGATCATCTTCGGACCGGCCGACTTCATGGCCTCGATCAACATGAAGACGCTGGTCGTGGGCGAGCAGCCGCCCGGCTACGACGTCGGCGACGCCTATCACCACATCCTGATGTCGATCCTGATGGCGGCCCGCGCGCACGACAAGCAGGCCATCGACGGCCCGTTCCTGCAGGTCCGCGACGTGGAGGCGTTCCAGCGGGTGGCCGGGCGCTCGGCCGCGCTGGGCTTCGACGGCAAGTGGGTGCTGCACCCCGGCCAGATCGACGCGGCGAACGAGACGTTCTCCCCGGCCCAGGCCGACTTCGACCACGCCGAGAACATCCTCGACGCCTACGAGTACTTCACGTCCGAGGCGGGCGGGAAGAAGGGCGCGGCGATGATCGGCGACGAGATGATCGACGAGGCCAGCCGCAAGATGGCCCTGGTCATCTCCGGCAAGGGCCGTGCCGCCGGCATGGCGCGCGGCGAGAAGTGGACCCCGCCGGAGTCCTGAGCCGCAGACCAGGCACCGCACACAACGCGACGGCACCGCACGCATCACCGACGGTGTGTGCGATGTCCGGCTGGTGTGTGCGCTGTGGGTGAGGACCCCGGGTGACCCGCTGGGTGTGCGGGTGTGAAGTGTTTCGGCGAAGGGGGAGTCGTCCGCTGGTGCTGGGACGACATCCCCGACTTCGTCACGGTCGCCGGCCGCCTCCACCGCAGCTACAACCGCTCCACGTGACCGGTCGTCAGCGAGGAGCGCGAGACCGGCCGCGCACACCGGCACGTCAGGGCACACACCGCCGGCAGCGTGCGCGGTGGCCTTCAGATGTGTGCCGTCGCCCGCCGACGCGGCGTGGCCGATCCCACCCTGTGGATGCGCGCGTGCGAACCGCGCATTGTGGATACTGCCCGGTAGTCCGCACACCGTTGTGAGAAGGGGTCACACATGGCCAGGCTCGCCCAGACCGCCGGTCTGACCGACGTCCAGGAGGAGATCCTCTCCACCGTCCGCTCGTTCGTGGACAAGGAGATCATCCCGCACGCCACGGCGCTGGAACACGCCGACGCCTACCCGACCGACATCGTCGACGGGATGAAGGAGATGGGGCTGTTCGGCCTCACCATCCCGGAGGAGTACGGCGGCCTGGGCGAGTCGCTGCTGACCTACGCGCTGGTCGTGGAGCAGATCGCCCGCGGCTGGATGAGCGTCTCCGGCGTGATCAACACCCACTTCATCGTCGCCTACATGCTCAAGCACCACGGCACCGACGAGCAGAAGCAGCGCTACCTGCCGAAGATGGCGCTGGGCGAGACCCGCGGGTCGTTCTCCATGTCCGAGCCCGACCTGGGCTCCGACGTGGCCGCGATCAAGACGAAGGCCGTGGCCGACGGTGACGACTTCGTGATCGACGGCGCCAAGATGTGGCTGACCAACGGCGGCACGTCCAACCTGACCGCGGTGCTGGTCAAGACGGACGAGGGCGCCGAGAAGCCCTACCAGAACCTGACCACGTTCCTGGTCGAGAAGCCGGAGGGCTACGGCGAGGTCGCGCCCGGCCTGCACATCCCGGGCAAGATCGACAAGATGGGCTACAAGGGCGTGGACACCACCGAGATGGTGTTCGAGGGCCACC
The DNA here is from genome assembly GCA_030451825.1 of Pseudonocardia sp. Taxonomy (GTDB): domain Bacteria; phylum Actinomycetota; class Actinomycetes; order Mycobacteriales; family Pseudonocardiaceae; genus Pseudonocardia. Next base: position 7,154 of record JAKDNL010000033.1, read on the forward strand.
GGGTGCCCGGCGACAGCATCCTCGGCGGCAAGCGCGGTGGCGGCTTCGCCCAGATGATGGACGGCGTCGAGGTCGGCCGGGTGAACGTGGCCGCCCGGGCCTGCGGTATCTCGATCCGCGCGTTCGAGCTGGCCGCCGCGTACGCCCAGCAGCGCTCGACGTTCGGCAAGCCGATCGCGGCGCACCAGGCGATCGCGTTCAAGCTGGCCGAGATGGGCACCAAGGTCGAGGCCGCGCACCACATGATGGTCAACGCCGCGCGGCTCAAGGATGCCGGCAGCCGCAACGACGTCGAGGCCGGCATGGCCAAGCTGATCGCCTCGGAGTACTGCGCCGAGGTGACGCAGGAGTCGTTCCGGATCCACGGCGGCTACGGCTACTCCAAGGAGTACGAGATCGAGCGCCTGATGCGCGAGGCGCCGTTCCTGCTGATCGGTGAGGGCACCTCGGAGATCCAGAAGACGATCATCTCCCGCGGCCTGCTGCGCGACTACAAGCTGCGCTGAGCCGGCCCGACGCCGCCTCATGGCCCCGTCCCGCACCCGCGGGGCGGGGCCGTGGTGTTCTTTGTGACGGGTGGTCGGGCGAATCGGCCGATCGGGCGATAACATCGCCGGACGGTTCCGAGGATGCTCGACACCACCGCACGTCTGGTGCGGCATGCGACACGTCGGGCACTCGCGTCCGGTGACGGACGTTGTACCGGTGGAAACCCCGGACCGAACACTGCGACCTGCGGAGGGCCACATGACGACACCTTTTGGCAGGCCTGCGCGAACCGCGCCGGGACTGCCCCAACTGCCGACCCCGCCGACCGGCTGGCCGATCGGCTCCTACGCCACCTACGAGGAGGCGCAACGCGCCGTCGACCACCTGGCCGACTCCGACTTCCCGGTCCGCGACGTGACGATCGTCGGCGTCGACCTGATGCTGGTCGAGCGCGTGATCGGGCGGCTGACCTGGAGCCGGGTGCTGATGTCCGGAGCCGCCTCCGGGGCCTGGCTGGGTCTGTTCGTGGGCCTGCTGCTGAGCCTGTTCTCGACCGCGAACCCCGGCAGCTTCTGGCCGATCCTGGTCGGCCTGGTCAGCGGTGCGGTCTTCGGCATGGTCTTCGCCGCCGTCGGTTACCGGGCGAGCGCCGGACGCCGGGATTTCCAGTCCGCCAGCCAGATGGTCGCCGGGCGCTACGACGTGCTGTGCGAGCCGCGCAACGCGGAGAAGGCCCGCGAGCTGCTGGCCCGGCTGGCGATGAGCCCACCGCCCACCGGACGCTGACCGGACCCGTGCGCCGGTCCGTTCTCCTGAGCCGATGTTCATCCGGGCGCGGGACGCGGGCGCGTTGGCTACCGGTGCGCGGCCGGGATGGGACAGGATCTCCGGTGTGAGCGAACCCGAGCGCCCGGACGCGATCCGGCCGGCCACCGTCCATCGGGCGTACGGACGGCGTGCCGCCGGGTTCGACGGCTTCCTCAAGGCGATCCCGGGCTACGACGCCCACCTGCGGATGTCGACGAACCGGATGGGCCTGCGCGGCGGCTCCGCGCTGCGGCTGCTCGACATCGGGTGCGGTACCGGGGCGTCGACGGCGGCGCTGCTCGACGCCGCTCCCGGCGCGACCGTGGTCGCGGTGGACGCCTCCACCGAGATGCTGGCCGTGGCCCGGAAGAAGAACTGGCCGCCGCACGTGCAGTTCGTGCACACGCGACTGGAGACCCTCGCCGAGGCAGGGGTGCACGGACCGTTCGACGGGATCTTCGCCGCCTACCTGGTGAGCAACCTGCCCGACGCCGAGATCGGGTTGCGACGGCTGCTGTCGCTGCTCAAGCCGGGTGCGCCGCTGGCCGTGCACGACTACGCCGTGGCCGACCGGATGGGCAGCCGGATGCGCTGGTCGCTCGCGTCGTGGTGCTACCTGATCCCGATGGCGCGGATCCGGTCCGGCTCGGCGGAGCTGCAGCGCTACCGCACCCAGCGCGTGCGGAGCACCGACGGCGTGGAGGCGATGACGCACCGGATGGGCCGCGCGGGGTTCGAGGACGTGCGGGTGCAGACCGTCCCGGGGTGGCAGCAGCACCTCGTCCACACGTTCCTGGGCCGTCGCCCGGACGAGCCGGACGTGGTCGGGCAGCGCCTGGCGGCCCGGGCGGCCGCCGCGGCGCCGCAGTGGGCCGGCACACCGGAGGGGCCCGCGGGCTCCGAGGAGGCCGGTGAGGATGCCGCCGTCCCCCCGGAGGAGGAGGGCGGCCCCGAGGACGCCGGCTACGCCGAGGACCCCGGCTACGCCGAGGACCCTGGCTACGCCGAGGACCCCGGCCACGCCGAGGACCCCGGCCACGCCGAGGACGCACCCCCCGCCCCGGGCGACCGGCCCGCCGACGAGGAGGTCGACCCGGACGTCGACACGCCGCCCCAGGGCGGCCCGGCCACGCCGCGCTGATCGTCAGCCGGCCGTGCGAGGGGTCCCGACGACGACACCTCACACACGTTCGGGTGTCCTCGCATAGGTTCTGAGCTGTGTGAGGACACCCGAACCTGTGTGAGGTCGGGTCAGCGGGGCCCGGCCACGCTGACCCGGCGGCCGTGCCGGATCAGCGGAGCAGGTGCGCGTTCGGGCGCCGCGCGAGCGGGGCGAGGTCGGGGATCTCGACCACCTGTACGCCGGCGTCCTCCAGGGCCGCCGCAGCGCGGCCGTCGACGGTCGCTGGCCCCCGCCGGGCCGTGACCACCCGGGACAGGCCGGCGTCGAGGATGTGCCGGGCGCAGGCCACCGGCCGGGATGCGCGGGTCCGGCACGGCTCCAGCGTGCTGTAGAGGGTCGCGCCGGCCAGCCGTGGGTCGCCGCGCCGGAGCGCGGACAGGGCCACCTCGACGGCGTGGTCGAGCGGCGAGCCGGCGCGGGAGTGGCCGGTGGCCAGCACCTCGCCATCCTCGCCGACGACCACGGCGCCGGCCGAGAACGCCGAGTCCGACGGCGGGCACCGCTCCGCGAGGTCGCAGGCCAGGGTCAGCAGGCGCCGGTCCGGGTCGCCGATGCGGTACCGCAGCAGCACCCGGTCGCCGATCGCGCGCGTCTCGGCCAGCGTCATCGGGTGCCCGGCGTCCTGCGGGAACGTGCCGGGTCGGACGAACCGCGGGGCCTGCCCGTCGCCGACGAGGAATGGGGCGACGACCGCGTGGATCTCGTCGACGGCGCCGGCGGCGAGGAACGCGCTGTGCACGGCGCCGCCGCCCTCGACCAGCAGCCGGGCGACCCCGCGTGCGGCCAGGTCGGCCAGCACGCCCGGCAGTCCCGGAGGGTCGCCGGCGTCGACCACCTCCGCGGAGTCGCCGAGGCGGGCGCGCAGGCCCGACACGGCGGGCCGGGCGGCGTAGACGACCCGCCCGGAGATCCCCGTCCCGGTGCCGAACAGCGACGCCGACGGGTCGAGGTCGCCGCCCGCGGTCAGGACCACCCGCAACGGGGAGGGCGACCGGCCCCGTTCGGTCCGCTCCCGCCGCCTACTGGCGGATCGGACGAGCAGCCGCGGGTCGTCGGCCCGCACCGTGCCGGCGCCGACCAGGACGGCGTCCACGCCTGCCCGGACGCCGTCCACCCGGTCGAGGTCCTCGGCGTCGGAGAGCACCAGCGTGGCGGGCGCGGCGTCGTCGATGTAGCCGTCGAGCGACATCGCCACCGAGAGCAGCACGTGCGGGCGGGCACCGGGACCGTGCACGTCCGGCCCCTCCGGCCCGGTGATCGACGGCACGGCGCTCAGCTCGCGGCGGGGACCGGCAGTTCGACGAGCGTGTCGCCGGCGTCATTGCGGACCGAGACGGAGCGGACCTGCGCCGGGTCGATGATGGCCGAGCCGGCGATCGGGGTCGGCCGCCCCGGCTCGCGTGGCGGCGAGGTGACCCAGCTGCCGGCGACGGCCGAGGTCCCGTCCCGCCCGGTGACCAGCAGCGTGCAGCGCTGGCCCGGCGCGATGCCCTGCACGGTGGCGGCCAGCCGTACCCAGCCCTCCGCCGGGGTGAGCGTCGCGCTCATCCGGACCGGTCCCTGCGCGCCCTCGACGGTGCGGCTGCCGGCCCCCGCGATCGTGGAGGTCTCCGGCTGCGGTGCGGTGATCCGGCCGACCGCGGCCCCGCCGGCGAGCAGCGCGACCGCGGCCGCGGCGGCCGCCACGGCGCGTCCGAACCGCGGCTGCCGGCGGCGGTGCCGCGGTCCGTCCCCTGCCACGACCCCGGTCTCGTCTCCTGCCGTATCCCCTGCCATATCCCCTGGCATGTGCCCGGCCTCGTCCCTGACCCGGCGCAGGGCGCGTCGCAGCGCGAGGTCCCCGGCCGGCGGGTCGTCGACCAGCGTCTCCGGCGGCACGGTCTCGAGCAGGGCCGTGGTCTCGCGCACGTCGTCCCACTCGTGGCGGCAGTCGGCGCAGACCCGCAGGTGTCCTTCGACGGCGTCCGCCTCGGTGTCGTCGAGCAGGCCGAGCGCGTGCGCGGTCAGCTTCTCGGGGTCATGGAGGGTCACAGGTTCTGCTCCCGGTGCAGGGGATCGCCGTCCAGGACCTCGCGCAGCGCCCGGATCGCGTAGTAGGAACGGGACTTGACGGTGCCCTTCGGGACCTTGAGCGCACGCGCGGCCTCGTCGAGGTTGCGGTCGTGCAGATAGACCTGCTGCAGGACGGCCCGGTGCTCGGCGGACAGCGCCCCGAGGGCGTCCTGGACGGTGATCGACGCTGTGACGGCGTCGGCGTGGTCGCGCTGCACCGGGGGCCGGTCGGGGATCTCCTCGACCTCCCGGGGCCGGGACCGCTGGGCCCGGCTGCGGTCGATCACGATGTTCCGGACGACGGTGAGCAGCCAGCCGCGCACGGAACCCTTGCCGTTGGTCAGGACATCCGGGTGGTGCCAGACCCGGATCAGGGTCTCCTGCACGACGTCCTCGGCGGCCACCGGGTCACCGAGCAGCCGGGTGGCGTACATCTGCATCGCCCTGCCGTGCTCGGCGTAGACCGACGCCAGCGGGCTCGTGTCGCCGGACCGGGGCACAGGGCGGGAGAGTACGCGCTCGCGGCTGCGGAACGGTGCCGGCAGGTAGGTCGGCGCCAGATGGCAGGTCGGGGCCGGCGGTGCGAGCGCCCGGCCCGGACGCGACCAGCCACAGCCGCCGCACGTCGCGACCGAACGACCAGCACAGCAGCGCCAGCGACACGGCGACCAGCCCGGCGGCGGGCAGCGGGGCGATCACCCCGGCGCCGGCCACCACGAGCACGATCCCCTGCACCGCGGCCACCACCTTCGCCGCGGTGTTCGGCGGGAGGGTCCCGCGCAGCCACGGCAGCGCCCGGCCGGCGAGGACGAACGCGTAGCGCATCAGGCCGATGGCCAATGCCCACGGACCGACGATGCCCGCGACGTGCACGCTGAGTACCAGGATCAGGAACGCGTCGACCTCCATGTCGAACCGCGCCCCGAGCGCCGACACGCTGCCGGTCCGGCGGGCCACTCGGCCGTCGACGGCGTCGAGGACCAGGGCGACGGTGGCCAGGGCGACGAGTGCCGGGACCGCCACGGCGCTGTCGAGCGGGCCGTCGAGCCGGCCGTCGAGCAGGCCGTCGACGACCAGCGCCGTCACCCCTCCGACGAGCAGCGCCCTGCTCAGCGTGACCAGGTCCGCCGGGGAGAACGCACGCCGGCCCGCCCGGTGCATCGCCCCGGTCAGCAGGGCGAGCAGGCCAGCGGTGTAGGCCAGCCCGGCCAGCACCCCGGCCGGCCCGAGGCCGGCTCCGGCCGCGAGCCAGGCCAGCAGCAGGAGTGCGGCGCCGGCCGCGACGGTCTGCGCCGGCCCCCTCGTGACGAGGGTCGTCATCTCTGGATGCCCCATATCGTGAGCACGGATGGACGGGCCCGCCGGTTCACCGTGCCCGTCGGCTCCGCCGACCCCGGAGGACGAGACATGTCCGGTACCGCACGCGCCTTCTGGATCCGGACCCCCGGCGAGGGGGAGATCCGCCGGGTCGAGCTGCCCGGCGCCGGACCCGCCGACGTGCTGGTCCGTACCCTGTACTCGGGCGTGAGCCGGGGTACCGAGACGCTCGTGTTCCGGGGCGAGGTGCCGCGGAACCAGTACCAGGTGATGCGGGCCCCGTTCCAGGAGGGTGACTTCCCGGGGCCGGTCAAGTACGGCTACCTCGCCGTCGGCGTCGTCGAGGCCGGTCCGCCCGACCTGCTCGGGCGGAGCGTGTTCTGCCTGCACCCGCACCAGACGCGGTTCGTCGTGCCGGCCGCGGCCGTGACGCCGCTGCCCGACGACGTCCCGGCCGGGCGGGCGGTGCTGGCCGGCACCGTGGAGACGGCCGTGAACGCGGTGTGGGACGCCGCTCCGCTGGTCGGGGACCGGATCGCCGTCGTGGGGGCGGGGATGGTCGGGTGCGCCGTGGCCGCGGTCCTGGCCGGGATCCCCGGGGCTCGGGTGGAGCTGGTCGACACCGATCCCTCCCGCGCCGAGGTCGCCGCGGCGCTCGGGGTCGGTTTCGCCGCGCCGGCCGACGCGACGGAGGGCTGCGACCTCGTCGTGCACGCCAGCGCGACCGAGGCCGGGCTCGTCCGGTCGCTCGAGCTGCTGGCCACCGACGGTGTCGTGACCGAGCTCAGCTGGTACGGCGACCGCCGGGTGAGCCTGCCGCTCGGCGAGGCGTTCCACAGCCGGCGCCTGAGCGTGCGTGGAAGCCAGGTCGGCACGGTGTCGCCGCGCCGGGCCGGTCGCGGTTACGCCGATCGGATGGCGTTGGCCCTGCGCCTGCTCGCCGACCCCCGCTTCGACGCCCTGGTCACGGGTCAGTGCCGGCTCGACGACCTGCCGGCGCTGATGCCGCGCCTCGCCTCCGGTGAACCCGCGACGCTGTGTATGCGTGTCACCTATGACGAGCCGTAGCAGTCACGCATCCGGGGGTTCCCGTTGTTCAGTATCACCGTCCGCGATCACGTCATGGTGGCCCACAGCTTCCGCGGGGAGGTCTTCGGACCGGCCCAGCGCCTGCACGGCGCCACGTTCGTGGTGGACGCGACGTTCCGGCGGGCCGAGCTCGACGCGGACGACATCGTCGTCGACATCGGACGGGCGACCGAGGAGCTCGGTGCCGTGCTGGCCGACCTCAACTACCGCAACCTCGATGACGACCCGGCCTTCGCGGGCGTCAACACCTCCACCGAGTTCCTCGCCCGGGTCGTCGCGGACCGGCTCGCCGAGAAGGTGCACGCCGGCGCGCTCGGCGAGGGCGCCCGCGGGCTGAGCGGGATCGCGGTCTCCCTGCACGAGTCGCACGTCGCGTGGGCCGGTTACGAGCGCGCCCTGTGAGCACCCCTGTGAGCGCCCCTCTGAATGCTCCCGTGCACGTCGTCGTGCCCGCCGGTATCGACGACCCGGACTCGCCGTCCGGCGGCAACGTCTACGACCGCCGGATCTGTGCCGGCCTGCCCGCCGTCGGACGGCCGGTGCGTGAGCTGCCCGTGGCGGGTGCGTGGCCGTGCCCGGACGGCGGCGCCCGCGACCGGCTCGCGGGCCTGCTCGACGCCGTCCCGGCCGGCGCCGACGTGCTGTTGGACGGGCTCGTGGCCTGCGGCGTCCCGGACGTCGTCACCCCGCACGGCGATCGGATACGCCTCACCGTGCTGGTCCACCTCCCGCTCGGCGACGAGGCCGGGCTCACCCCGGCGACGGCGGCCGGGCGCGCCGCGCGCGAGCGGGCCACGCTGCGCGGGGCGTCCGCGGTCGTGACCACCAGCCGGTGGGCCGCGCGCCGGGTCGTCGAGACGCACCGGATCCCGGCCGCCCGGGTGCACGTCATCACGCCGGGTGTCGAGCCCGCTCCGCTCGCCGCCCCCGCGCCCGACGGCGGCCGCCTGCTCTGCGTCGGCGCGGTCACGCCGACGAAGGGCCAGGACCTGCTCGTCGAGGCCCTGGCCCGGGTCGCCGACCTGCACTGGGCGTGCCTGCTGGTCGGGCCGCTGGTCCGCGACCCCGCGCACGTCGCGGACGTGCGGGCGCGGATCGGGCGGCACGGGCTGGGCGACCGGATCCGGCTGACCGGCCCCCGCACCGGGCCCGCGCTGGCGGCGACCTACGCCGCCGCCGATCTGCTCGTGCTGCCCTCGCGCGCCGAGTCCTACGGCATGGTCGTGACCGAGGCGCTCGCCCGGGGCGTCCCGGTGGTCGCCGCGGACGTCGACGGCGTGCCGGAGGCCCTCGGCCGGGCGCCGGACGGCGGGCTGCCGGGGGAGCTGGTGGCCCCCGGCGACGTCGCCGCCCTGGCCGCCGCGCTGCGCCGCTGGCTCACCGGGCCGGACCGGCGCCGGGCGGCGCGCGCGGCCGCCCGCCTGCGTCGCGCGGGACTCGACGGCTGGGACGTGACCGCGCGGCGCCTGGCCGGGGTGCTGGCATGACGGGGCCCGGCCGGATGCGCGCCGGTGAGACGGGTGCCGGTGTGACGGGCGCCGACGTGACGGACACCCACGCGATCCCGGGTCCGCGGCAGGCCGAGCCCGGGTCGCCGGTGTGCCCGCCGGGATGGCTGGCGCTGCGCGAGCCCGCGGACGCGGCGGCGCGCGCGCCCGAACTCGTCGAGCGGCTGCGCGGATACCTCGGCGGGCACCTCACCGGGGACCGGACGGTCGTGCGCGACCTCGGCTGCGGCACCGGGTCGATGGGGCGCTGGCTCGCCGGGCGGCTGTCCGCCGACACCGCCGATACCGGCGACACACCCGATATCGCCGACCCCGCCGGTACCCCTGACCCCGCCGGCACGGGCCAGCACTGGGTGCTGCACGACCGCGACACGGCGTTGCTCGAGCGCGCCGTCGCGAGCCTGCCGGACGGGATCACCGCCGAGACCTGCGCGGGCGACCTGACCGGCCTGGACGCCGCCCGGCTCGCCGGGACGTCGCTGGTGACCGCGTCGGCGTTGCTGGACCTGCTCACGGCCGACGAGGTGGAGGACCTCGCCGAGGCCTGCACCGGCGCCGGCTGCCCGGCGCTGCTGACGCTGTCGGTGACCGGCAGCGTGTGGTTCGCACCGTCCGAACCCCTCGACGACGCGTTCGCGGCCGCGTTCGACGCCCACCAGCGGCGGGTCGCGGGCGGGCGGGCGCTGCTCGGGCCGGACGCCGCGGACACCGCCGCCGCGGCGTTCCGCCGGCGCGGCGCGGCGGTGGTCGTCGCGCCGAGCCCGTGGCGGCTCGACCCGGACCGGCCCGGGCTGATCGAGGCGTGGCTGCGCGGCCGGCTCGCCGCGGCGTGCGCGCAGCGCCCCGAGCTGGGCAGCGCCGCCGGTGCCTACCTGCGCCGCCGCCTCGGCGCATTGGCCGACGGCGAGCTGGCGGTGGTCGTCGGGCACGCGGACCTGCTCGCGCTGCCGCCCGCCGACCCGGCGACGGGTGGTCACCGGTGAGGCAGCGGATCTGGCCGGTGCTGCGGCTGCTCGGCGGGGTCGCCCTGATCGTCGCCGTGGTGTGGCGGCTGGGCGCCGGGCCGGTGCTGGAGAGCCTGCGCGGGATCGACACGGTCCCGGTGCTGGCCGCGCTCGCGATCGGTGCGGTGACCACGGTGTGCAGTGCCTGGCGCTGGCGCCTGATCGCCCGCGGCCTCGGGCTGCGGTTGTCGCTGCCGGCCGCCGTGACCGACTGCTACCAGGCACAGTTCCTCAACTCCGTGCTGCCCGCCGGGGTCCTCGGCGACGTGCACCGCGCCGTCCGGCACGGCCGGGAGGAGGGCGACGTCGCACGCGGGGTCCGGGCCGTGGTCCTGGAACGGCTGGCGGGGCAGGTGGTGCTCGTGCTCGTCGCGGCGGGAGCCCTGCTCGCGCAGCCCGCGCTGCTGCACGTCGTCGGTGGCCTGGTGCCGGGCGGGGGCCGGTGGCTCGCCGTCGCGGGCGCGGCCGCGGTGGTGGCTGCGGGCTGGGTCTTGCGGGCCCGCCTGCGCGCCGTGGCCGCCGGCGCCCGGGCCGTGCTGCGCGCCGACACCCTCCCGGGCGTCCTCGCCGCGTCGGTCGTCGCGCTGGGCGGCTACCTCGTCCTGTTCGTGATCGCCGCGCGGGCGGCCGGCTCGTCGGCCGGGGTGACCGAGCTGCTGCCGCTGCTGGTGCTGGCGCTGCTCGTGATGAGCCTGCCGCTCAACGTCGGGGGCTGGGGGCCGCGCGAGGCGGTCACCGCCGTCACGTTCGGGGCGGTGGGCCTCGGCGCCGCCGAGGGGCTGGCCACCGCCGTCGTCTACGGGGTGCTGGGCCTCGTCGCCTGCCTGCCGGGCGCAGCGGTCGTGCTGCTGCGCCACCGGGCCCGCGGCCGCCGGGCTCGCGACCGCCGGGTCCCCGATCGCCGGGTCCCCGAATGCCGGATCACAGGTACCCCACGAACGATGACACCAGGCTCGCCAGCACCTCCCGTCCCTTTCGTGCCGAGGCAAGCGACGGGCGACCGACCACTCCCGAATCCGTGTACTCCGCCAGGCCCCGGCTCAACAGGTGCGGCCGCTCGTCCGCGATCCGATCGGCCTGCTCGAAGTGCGGCCTGACCAGGTCGGGGTGGGCGTGCAGCAGGATCGAGGTCTCCAGCTCCCCGGCGTGCATGTCGCTGCCGCCGGTCGTGGTCAGGCCGGCCGCGGCGCGTGCCACGTCCCACTCGAGCCCGCCCGGGAACAGCGCCATCCGCAGCGGCCCCAGCGAGGCCTCCTGCACGACGTTGCGCAGGACGTAGTTGCCGCCGTGGCCGTTGACGAGCACCAGGGAGGCGACGCCCGCGCGGTGCACCGATTCCGCGACGTCGCGCACGACCGCGGCCAGGGTGCCCGAGGAGATGCTGACCGTCCCGGCCCACGCGGCGTGCTCGTGCGAGCAGGAGATGGTGATCGGCGGGAGCCTGCGGACCGGGTACGCCCGCTCGAGTTCGGCCGCGAGAGTGGCCGCGACGACCGTGTCGGTCGTCAGCGGGAGGTGCGGGCCGTGCTGCTCGAAGCTGCCGACCGGCAGCAGCGCGACGGTCGCGGCCCGGTCGCGCTCGTCGAGCGTCGTGTCGGCCGGTAGGAGGTCCATCGCGATGACCTTCTCACGGTTCGAGGAACTCCGGACGAGAGGAACAACCATGCAGGACGACGTTCTGGCCGATGTCGCGGAGTCGGAGCTGGTGACCCGGCGCGGGACGTTCCGCGCCGTGGCGTTCCGCGACCGGGTGGACGGGCCCGAGCACCTCGCCCTCACCCGCGGCGACCCGCTGGGGCACGAGGACGTGCTGGTCCGGGTGCATTCGGAGTGCCTGACCGGTGACGTGTTCGGCGCGCTGCGGTGCGAGTGCGGCGCCCAGCTGTCCTCCGCCCTGGACGCGATCGTCGCCGAGGGCGCCGGGGTGGTCGTGTACCTGCGTGGGCACGAGGGCCGCGGGATCGGCCTCGTCGCGAAGGTCCGCACGCACGTCCTGCAGGACGAGGGCGGGTTCGACACGGTCGACTCCGCGACGGCGCTGGGCCTGCCGGTGGACGTGCGCGACTTCGGCCCGGCGGCGCGCGTGCTGCGCCACCTCGGGGTGGCCTCGGTCCGGCTGCTGTCCAACAGCTCGGACAAGGTGCACGCGCTCGCGGCGCACGGCGTCGCGGTCACCGCGCGGGTCCCGCTGCTGGAACCGGTCGACGAGCACAACGTCGCGTACCTCACCGCGAAGCGCGACCGGCTCGGCCACCACCTACCGCACCTGGACCCGGTGCGCCCGTGACGGCCCCCCACGGTGGCCGCGCACAAAACCCAGGCCGGGCCCGCCGGGTCCTCGGCACGGTCCTGACGGTGCTGGCCGGTCTGCTCGTGTTCACGGCCCTCGTCCTCCCGCGGGAGCTCGGACAGGTCGTTCCCGGTGCGCTGCTGCGGATCCCGGTGGAGGCGCTGCTCGGCGTCCTCGCGGTGCTGGTGCTGGGGCACCGGGCGGGCCGGGTGGTGGCGGTGGTCTGCGGCGCGGTGCTGGGCCTGCTGACCATCCTCAAGACGATCGACATGGGCTTCCTGGAGGCGCTCGGCCGTCCGTTCGACCCGGTGGTCGACTGGGCCCAGCTGGCTGCGGGCGGCACGTTCCTGGTGGACACGCTGGGCCGGGCCGGCGCCGTCGCGGCGGTGGCCGGGGTCGCGGTGCTCGCCGTCGCGCTGGTCGTGCTGACGGCGCTGGCGGCGCGGCGCCTGGCCGGGGTCGTGACCCGGCACCGGAGGGCCTCGGCGCGCGGGGTCGCGGTGCTCGCCGCCTGCTGGCTGGCCCTGGCCGTGACCGGCGCCGAGATCGTCCCCCCGGTGCCGGTCGCCTCCCGCAGCGCGGCCTCGCTCGCCTACCAGAAGGCGGTCGGAGTGCCGGCGAGCGTGGCGGACCAGCAGGCGTTCACCGAGCGGTTCGCCGTGGACGCGTTCCACGACACCCCGGGCCCGGAGCTGCTGCGGGGGCTGCGCGGTAAGGACGTCGTCCTGACCTTCGTCGAGAGCTACGGCCGCAGCGCGATCGAGGACCCGGCGGTGGCCCCGCTGGTCGACCCGGTGCTCGCCGACGGGACCCGCAGGCTCGGCGCGGCCGGGTACTCCGCCCGCAGCGGCTTCCTCACCTCGCCGGTGGCCGGCGGCGGCAGCTGGCTGGCGCACGCCACGCTCCTGTCCGGGCTGCGGATCAGCAACCAGCAGCAGTACCGCACGCTCGTCGGGAGCGACCGGATGACGCTCACCCGCGCGTTCCAGCGCGCCGGCTGGCGCACGGTCGCGGTCCAGCCGGGCACCTCGTCGCCCTGGCCGGAGGGGAAGTTCTACGGCATCGACCAGCTCTACGACGCCGCGCACATGGGGAACCGGTCCCGCGCGTTCGCCGGGTTCCACACCCCCGACCAGTACACGCTGGCGCAGTTCGAGCGCGCCGAGCGAGCCCGGCCCGGCCGCGGCCCGCTGATGGCGGAGATCCCGCTGGTGTCCAGCCACTGGCCGTTCACCCCGCTCCCGCGGACGGTCGACTGGAACGAGATCGGCGACGGATCGATCTACGACACCCCGGCCGGGACGGCCGACCCGGGCGGGGTGGGGCCGGACGAGCAGGACCTGCGCCCCGCCTACGGCCGGTCCATCGCGTACTCGCTGAGCAGCCTGATCTCCTACGTCGAGACCCACGGCGACGACGACCTCGTGCTCGTCTTCCTCGGCGACCACCAGCCCACGCCGGCGGTCACCGGACAGGGCGCGAGCCGGGACGTGCCGATCACGATCGTCGCCCGGGACCCGACGGTCCTCGACCGGATCTCCGGGTGGGGCTGGCAGAACGGCCTCGAGCCCGGCCCGGAGGCGCCGGTCTGGCCGATGGAGGACTTCCGGGACCGGTTCCTCACCGCGTTCGGCCGCTGACCCCGCTGACCCGGCCGGGCGTTACAGCCAGTCGTTGCGGCGGAAGTTGCGGTAGAGCAACCCGCACACGGTCGCGATGACCGCCATCACCAACGGGTAGCCGAACGTCCAGTGCACCTCGGGCATGTAGTCGAAGTTCATCCCGTAGACCCCGGCCACCATCGTCGGCACCGAGATCAGGCCGGCGTAGGCGGTGATCTTCCGCATGTCGTTGTTCTGCCGCATGCTGATCTTCGCCAGGACCGCGTCGACGAGCGTGGTGAGCAGCTCGTTGAACCCGGCGACCTGCTCGGCGACGCCGCCGAGGTGGTCGTCGACGTCGCGGAAGTAGCTGCGCACGTCGTGCGGGATCAGCGAGCTGTACCCCTCGGAGAGCTTGCGCATCGGCCCGACCAGCGGCATCACCGCTCGGCGCAGGTCGAGGATCTCGCGCTTCATCACGTAGATCTGCTCGGGGTCCATCGTCGACTTCGGCGAGAACACCTCGGCCTCGATCTCGTCGATGTCGCCCTCGATCTGGCGGGCGACGTCGATGTAGGTGTCGACGACGTGGTCGGCGATCGCGTGCAGCACCGCGGCCGGGCCCAGGGCGAGCTGCTCCGGGTCCTCCTCGAGCCCGTGGCGGACCTCGCGCAGGCCGGTGTGGCGCCCGTGCCGGACCGTCACCACGAAGTCGCGACCGAGGAAGGCCATCACCTCGCCGGTCTCGACGATCTCGGCCGCCGCGGTCGGGTCGCGGTGCCCGACGTAGCGGACGGTCTTGAGCACCATGAACAGCGTCTCGTCGTAGCGCTCGAGCTTGGGGCGGTTGTGCGCGTGCACCGCGTCCTCGACGGCGAGTTCGTGCAGCCCGTAGGTCTCGGCGATGCCGTTGATCTGGTCGTCGGTCGGCTCGTGCAGACCGATCCAGGCGAACCCCTCGCCGCGCTCGCGGACCTCGGCGATCGCCTCGTCGTGGGTCCAGTTCCCGGACAGGCGTTCGCCATCGACGTAGACGGCGCAGTCGACCACGTAGGCCGAGAGCGGCACCCGCAGCTTCGGGACCTCACCGCGGGCGGAACGCCCGGTCAGGCGGGCGCGGTGACCCGCGGAACGGATCGCGGGTCGCAGGTGGGACAGAGGCGGCACAGGGGTCCTCCTTGCCGGGACGGGCGCGGCGCCCCGGTCCCCGGGGCGCCACCTGGGCGAGGCGATAGGCGCCTCCCGTCCGGCGCACACACCGGTCAGCCGGTGTGCGACCTGCACGGGAGGCGGTACGTACTGCCAACCGGTGTCATCGACACCGCGCTCACCTCCTCGCTCGTGGCCTGTCCGACAGGATCCTGGGACCGTGCGGCGGGCCGGGCCGGTCGCACATGTCACGTCGCGCGTGTGAGAAGGACCGCCCGCCCTCGTCCGGGCCACCGGATAGATTACCCCCGCAAGATGTCGAGAACGTGATGGAGGCGTGGACGGTGCAGTTCGGTCGCTACTACGAGGAGTTCGAGGTCGGTGCGGTCTACAAGCACTGGCCCGGGAAGACGGTCACCGAGTACGACGACCACCTCTTCTGTCTGATCACCATGAACCACCACCCGTTACACCTGGACTCGAACTACGCCGAGGAGACCACCGACTTCGGCAAGAACGTCGTGGTCGGCAACTACGTCTACTCGCTGCTGCTCGGGATGTCGGTGCCGGACGTGTCCGGCAAGGCGATCGCGAACCTCGAGGTGGAGTCGCTCAAGCACACCAAGCCGACCTTCCACGGGGACACGATCTACGGGGAGACCGAGGTCCTGGACAAGACCGAGTCGAAGTCCAAGGACGACCGGGGCGTGGTCTACGTCGAGACCCGCGGCTACAAGCAGGACGGCACCGTCGTGTGCACGTTCCGGCGCAAGGTGATGGTCCCGAAGAAGGTCTACGGCGACAGCCGGGGCGGCGAGCAGCCCGGCCGTCCGACCCCGAACGTCTGAGACTTCTCCAGACTCCAGACTCCAGGCGCCCGGACCGGAAGCCGTCAGCTGCGGGGGAGAACGCCCCATCCGTCGAGGGTCTCGGCGAGGCCGTCGACGAGTGGTAGTTCGGCGAACGCGGCGGCGTCCACGAAGCGGGCGTCCGTCGCGTCGTCGCCGGCCCGCAGCGACGTCGCGCCGCCTGGGCCATCAGGGCCATCTGGTCCGTCGAGCGTGCACAGGTAGTCGGCGATCCGGTAGGGCCCGCGCTCGACCGAGCCCACCCACGGCCCGGCGGAGACGGCCAGCCCGGTCTCCTCGAACATCTCCCGGGTCAGGGCGGTGTGATCGTCCTCACCGGACTCGACCCGGCCTCCGGGGACCGACCAGAGGCCCCGTCCCGGCTCGTTGCCCCGCTGGATGAGCAGCAGCTTCCCGTCGGCGTCGAACAGGATTCCCCCCACACAGGGGACGTGTCGGCTACCCTCGGTCATGCGGTGCCACGGTACGCTGCCCGCGTGCCGGTACCGCTTGACGAGGGCCGTCCGGTACGACTGAACGGGCAAGTACCTACGGGCTGAACGGTGGTCGGGTTAACGTGAAGAGAGTTTTGACGCTTCTCGGAGTCGCCCTCGTTATTTTCCTGATCTTGACCAACCCCAACGGTGCCGCCGGTTCGGTGCAGAACATCGGGAACATCCTCTACAACGCGGCCCAGTCGGTGACCGTGTTCTTCACCAACCTGTTCTGATCGTGCTCGCTCCCCGGGAGATCGACGAGTACCTGCTCCCCACGGAGCGGCGCGTCATCCGCGTCCGCCAGCACTGGGCCGTCATGGCCAAGCACATCTCGCAGACGCTGTTCTTCCTGGTGGCGATGGTCGTCCTGGAGAGGGTCCTGGACGGCCGGACGTCGCCGGATGTCGACGTCGTGATCGACAACCTCGCGTTCTACCTGTCCCTGGTGGCGGTCCTGCGGTTCACCGCGAACACGATCCTGTGGTGGATCGAGCGGATCGTCATCACCGACAAGCGGGTGATGATCGCCCAGGGCATCATCGTGCACAACGTCGGCATGATGCCGCTGGGCAAGGTCACCGACCTGACGTTCCGGCGCACGCTCGCGGGCCGCATGCTCGGCTACGGGACGATGGTCGTCGAGTCCGCCGGGCAGATCCAGGCGCTGAACAAGATCGACTTCATGCCGCGACCGGAGGAGATCTACGAGGCGCTCTCCGAGCTGGTGTTCGGGGAGAAGGGCAAGACCCGCGCGACCGGCATGCTGGCCAAGCCGCGCTGGCGGCGCTGAGACACGGCCCCGGCTAGGGTCGGCCGGTGGCCCGCGCTGATATTCGCTCCGCAAGCTCCGCTCGTGCCGATGCTCGCTCCGCAAGCTCCGCTCGTGCCGATGCTCGCTCCGCAAGCTCCGCTCGGGCCCGCATCGACCTGCACACCCACTCCACCGTCTCGGACGGCACCGACTCGCCGTCCGAGTTGGTCACGGCCGCCGCGGACGCCGGCGTCGACGTCGTCGCGATCACCGACCACGACACCACCGGAGGCTGGGACTCCGCCGTCGCGGCCTGCCCGCCCGGGCTGACGCTGGTGCGCGGGGCGGAGTTCTCCTGCCTGAGCCCGACCGGTCGGGAGGGGGAGAGCCGCTGCTCGGTGCACCTGCTCGGCTACCTGTTCGACCCCGGGCACCCGGCGATCGCGGCCGAGCAGGCGCGGCTGCGCGACGAGCGCGTGACCCGGCTGCACACGATGATCGGGCGGATGGCCGCCGACGGCTACCCGGTCGACGTCGAGACGGTATTCTCCTACCTGCCCGAGGGCGCCAGCGCGGGCCGTCCGCACCTGGCCCGGGCGCTGGTCTCGGCCGGCGTCGTCGCCTCGGTGGACGAGGCGTTCGCGAAGCTGTTGCACAACGACAGTCCGTACTACGTGCCGCGCGCCGACACCGCCGTGGAGACGGCGGTGGAGATGATCCGCGCGGCCGGCGGGGTGCCGGTGTTCGCACATCCGCTGGCCCGCACGCGCGGGACGGTGATCGAGCCGTCGGTGCTGGTCGAACTCGTCGGGCACGGCCTGGGCGGGGTCGAGGTGGATCACCCCGACCACGCGCCCGCCGACCGGGAGCTGCTGCGCGGGCTGGCCGCCGAGCACGGGCTGCTGGCCACCGGTTCCAGCGACTACCACGGCACGAACAAGACGACCCCGATCGCGGCCGAGACCACCGACCCGGAGGTGTTCGAGGCGCTGGCCGCGCAGGCCACCGGCGTCGACGTCGTCGGCGCCGCGGTCCGCCGGTAGCGGCGCCGGGCGGGATCGCTGACGGCGCGTGGTCGCGCCGACGCGGACCGGTACCGTGGCGCCGGTGGGGACGACCGACAGCGAACGGAGCTCGTCGGAGTGAGAATCGAACCTGAGCAGCTCGGCCTCGACCTGCTCGACGACGCGTTCACCGCGCCCGCCCTGCACCGGGTCACCCCGGCCCGGCTCGCCACCTGGGAGTCCTGCCCACGCCGTTTCCGGATGCTCTACCTGGACCGGCCGGCACCGCCGCGTGGCGGGGCCTGGGCGCACACCACGCTCGGCGCGGTCGTGCACCTCGCGCTCCGCGCGTTGTTCGACCTGCCCCCGCGTCGCCGTACCGCGGCCGCCGCGGCGGCACTGGTGGACCGCAACTGGTCCGACGAGGGCTTCCGGGACTCCGCGCAGATCGCCGAGTACCGGGACCGGGCCCGCGAATGGCTGGCCGCCGTCGCGGCCGGCCCGGACGGCGCCGACGAGCCACTCGCGCTGGAACGCCGGGTGGTCGCACCGGTCGGGTCGTTGCTCCTCGAGGGCAGGGTCGACCGGATCGACGCCCGCGAGGACCAGGCCGTGATCGTCGACTACAAGACCGGGCGCGGGGTGCCCGACGCCGGGGGCGCCCGGGACTCGCAGGCACTCGCGCTCTACGCGATGGCCACCGCACACGTGCTGCGCCGACCGTGCCGGCGGGTGGAGCTGCACCACGTCCCGACCGGCGAGGTCGCGGCGTGGGAGCACGACGACGCGTCGCTGCGCGCGCACCGGGAGCAGGCCGAAAAGCAGGCCGCCGACTCCGCCGCGGCGGCCACGCGGCTCGAGGCCGGAGGCGATCCGGAGGCCCTGTTCCCGGCGCGGACCGGGCAGCAGTGCGGGACCTGCCCCGTGCGCCGGCACTGCCCGGCCGGCCGGACCGCCGCCGAGGAGCCGCAGCCGTGGGCGCTGCTCGCCCCGTGAGAGCCCGGCTGCCGCTCTGGGACCGGATCCTGCGCGGATTGGGCGGCGTGCTCGCCGGAGGCCTGGTGGTGCTGTTTCTGGGACTGCTCGTGGTGTGGCTGTTCGCGGACAACTGGGGGGTCCCCGGCCCGGGTGGGGGCACCGTGTTCGGGCACCTGGTCGGAGCCGTGGTGGCGGTGGCGGGTCAGCGGATCGCGGACCGTCGACCGGACCGCACCGGAACCGGGGCCGCCGTCGTCGTGATCGGGACGACGGCTCTGGTGCTGAGCCTGGCCTGGTTCCTCTGACCGAGAGCGACCGGCGAATGATGGTTGCCGCAGACCGCCGGCGGAGGGCCGGGTGGTCCAGTGGTCAACGTGTAACCCCCGGGGGCCCCAAGAATAACAAAACCCACCGGATAAACTTTAACCCCCCGCCACGCCGGCGCCCCCACA
>JAKDNL010000440.1 GCA_030451825.1 Pseudonocardia sp.
TCAAGGGGTGCCTCCGATGTCGGCGGTGGGCGCGGGGTCGGTGCCTGGCGGGTCGGTGTCGTCGGGGCGGGGGAGTGCTCCGCTCCCCTCGAGCGCGTCGATCAGCCGGACCAGCGCCGGCGAGCGGTCCTCGGAGCGCCAGGCCAGCGCCATGCCGACGGTGACCTCGTCGGCCAGCGGCAGGTACGCGACGCCGTCGACGCGCAGGGCGCGCACCGACTCCGGCAGCACCGCGATCCCGGATCCGGCGGCGACGAGGGTGAGCAGGATCGGGGTCTGGGCGGCCTCGCCGGCCCGTCGCGGCAGGAAGCCCTCGTGCAGGCAGGCCTGCACGACGACCGAGTCCACGACCGATCCGGGGACGCCGTAGACGACGAACCCCTCCGCGCGCAGGTCGCCCAGCTGCACCGGTCCGGACCCGCTGAGCCGGTGCCCGTCCGGGACGGCGACCACCATCGGCTCGCGCGTCAGGGACCGCACCGTGAGCTCGGGGCGCAGCAGCGGCGGCCGGAGCACCCCGATGTCGATCCGGCGCTCGACCAGCGCCTCCTCCTGGGCCGCGGTGAGCAGGCCGGGCACGAAGCGCAGGGTCACCCCGGGCATCTCCCGGGTCGCGGCGCGGGCGAGCCGGGGGAGCACCCGGTAGGCGGCGAGGTCGGTCGTGCCGACGGTCAGGACCCCGGTGTGCCCCGCGGCGATGCTCTCCACGCGGGTCCGGGCGTCCTCGACCGAGGACAGGATCCGGACGGCGTCGGCGAGGAACGCCTCGCCGGCCGGGGTCAGGTCGACCCGACGCGTGGTGCGGTCGAACAGCGTGGCGCCGACCTGTGACTCGAGCTGGCGGATGGCCTGCGACAGCGGTGACTGGGCCATGTGCAGGCGTTCCGCGGCCCGCCCGAAGTGCCGTGTCTGCGCCACGGTCACGAAGTACCGGAGCTGCCGGAGTTCCATCTCGACCTCCTTCCGTGCCGTCGTCGCCGTCGTCGTCCCTCATGACGGTAGGGACTGAACCTTGTAGAACCAAGGACTGAGTTCAGCATGATTGAGCTATGCAGAGTCCTAATCAGGCCGCCGCCAGACATTCGGGACCGGCCCTGGGTCAGGACTAGGTACTTGGCTGGTGTGGCTGCCACCACACATCTGCCAGCGTCCGTCGTGACGCTGGTCCGCGCAACGGATCGCCGCTTCAGGGAGGAAGCACATGACCGAAGTTCTCGCACACGTCGAGTCGGTCCTCGACGACGCCGTCATCGACGACGCGAAGGCCGGTATCTACCGCGCCAAGCGCGAGATCTTCACCGACGAGGAGATCTTCGAGCTCGAGATGACCCACATCTTCGAGGGGAACTGGGTCTACCTCGCCCACGAGAGTCAGCTCCCGAACCCGGGCGACTACTTCACCACCTACATCGGCCGGCAGCCGATCATGATCACGCGCAGCAAGGACGGCGGGCTGAACTGCCTGATCAACGCCTGCGCGCACCGCGGGGCGATGCTCTGCCGCCGCAAGACCGACAACCGGACGACGTTCACCTGCCCGTTCCACGGCTGGACGTTCCGCAACGACGGCACGCTGCTCAAGGTCAAGGACCCGGACGACGCCGGCTACCCGGACACGTTCGACCAGGACGGCTCGCACGACCTGACCAGGGTCGCGAAGTTCGACAGCTACCGCGGATTCCTGTTCGGCAGCCTCAACCCGGACGTGCTGGGGCTGGCGGAGCACCTCGGCGACACCACCAAGGTGATCGACATGATGGTCGACCAGTCCGCGGAGGGGCTGGAGGTGCTGCGCGGCGCGTCCACCTACACCTACGACGGCAACTGGAAGGTGCAGGCCGAGAACGGCGCCGACGGCTACCACGTCAGCGCGGTGCACTGGAACTACGCCGCGACCACCTCGCGCCGCAGCTCCGGTGAGTCGAAGAACGACACCAAGGCGCTCGACGCCGGCGGCTGGGGCAAGTCCGGCGGCGGCTACTGGTCCTACCCGCACGGGCACCTGTGCCTGTGGACGTGGGCCGCGAACCCGCAGGACCGCCCGCTCTTCAGCGAGCTGGACACGCTCAAGGACCAGTTCGGCGAGGCCAAGGGCGAGTTCATGGTCAAGGGTTCGCGCAACCTGTGCCTCTACCCGAACGTCTACCTGATGGACCAGTTCTCGACGCAGATCCGGCACTTCCGCCCGATCGCGCCGGACAAGACCGAGGTCACGATCTACTGCTTCGCCCCGAAGGGCGAGAGCGACGCCGCCCGGGCGCACCGGATCCGCCAGTACGAGGACTTCTTCAACGCCTCCGGCATGGCGACCCCGGACGATCTGGAGGAGTTCCGCTCCTGCCAGCTCACGTTCCGCGCCACCGCCGCGCCGTACAACGACATGAGCCGCGGCGCCGAGCACTGGCTGTCCGGACCGGACGAGGTCGCCCAGGCGCTGGAGATGCCCGGTGTCATCTCGGCCGGGCAGAAGAACGAGGACGAGGGCCTCTACCCGGTCCAGCACGGCTACTGGCTCGAGACGATGCGCGCGGCCGTGGCGAAGACCGCGTCGACGGCGAAGGGCTGACACGACGATGACCACCACGGAGAACACGTCCAACGGGTCCGACGCCGCGCGGGCGGAGCGGGGCTCGAAGCTGATCACCCAGAACGCGATCGAGCAGTTCCTCTACCGCGAGGCCCGCTATCTCGACGACCGCGAGTTCGAGAAGTGGCTCGAGTGCTACGCCGACGACGTCGTCTACTGGATGCCCAGCTGGGACGACGAGGACATGCTCACCGAGGACCCGCAGCGCGAGATCTCGCTGATCTACTACGGGAACAAGGGCGGTCTGGAGGACCGGGTCTTCCGGATCCGCACCGAGCGCTCCAGCGCGACGTCCATCCCGGAGCCGCGGACCAGCCACAACATCTCCAACGTCGAGGTGATCGAACGCCGCGGCGACCTGGTCGACATCCGGTTCAACTGGCACACGATGTACTTCCGCTACCAGACGATCGACCCGTACTACGGCACGTCGTTATACACGATCGACTTCTCGGGTGACGCCCCGCTGATCCGGCGCAAGACCGTGGTGCTCAAGAACGACTACATCCACCACGTGGTCGACATCTACCACTTCTGAGAGGGGTGGTAGCTCATGAGCACACCTACCGCGACGACACACAAGGTGGCGCTGTCCTTCGAGGACGGCGTGACCCGGTTCGTGAACTGCAAGGAAGGCCAGTCCATCGCCGACGCGTCCTACAGGTCGCGGATCAACATCCCGGTCGACTGCAGCGACGGCGCCTGCGGCACGTGCAAGGCGTTCTGCGAGTCAGGGGACTACGACGGCGGCAGCTACATCGACGACGCGCTGTCGGAGGACGAGTCGGAGCAGGGCTACCTGCTGGCGTGTCAGGCCAAGCCGCGCTCGGACATGGTGGTCCGGATCGCCACCACCTCGGCGGTGGCCAAGACCAGCGCCGCCACGCACAAGGGCACGGTTACCGCACTGGACCGGCTCTCGGAGTCGACGATGGCCCTGACCGTCGAGGTCCAGGACCGGGACAAGCTCGCTTACCTGCCCGGGCAGTACGTCAACATCGCGGTGCCCGGCACCGACAACACCCGGTCCTACTCGTTCTCCAGCGGACCGGACGACGACGCGCTCACGTTCCTGGTCAAGATCACCCCCGGCGGGGTGATGTCGGAGTACCTGGACTCACGGGCGAAGGTCGGCGACGACATCGAGCTGACCGGCCCGCACGGGAGCTTCTTCCTGCGCGAGTCCGACGCCCCGCTACTGTTGCTCGCCGGCGGCACCGGCCTGGCCCCGATCCTGTCCATCCTGCGCACCCTCGACGCCGCGGGCAGCGCCCGTCCGATGCACCTGCTCTACGGCGCCACCACCGACGACGACGTCGTCGAGCTGGACACCGTGCGCGCACTGGCCGACTCGATCGACGGCCTGACCTGGGACTACTGCGTCGCGGACGAGAACACCGAGGCGGAGAACCAGGGCTATGTGACAGCACTGATCGCCGCGGAGCACCTGCACGACGGCGACGCAGCGGTCTACCTGTGCGGCCCGCCGCCGATGGTGGAAGCGGTCCGCGGGTTCTTCTCCGAGCAGGACCACGAGCCGACCGGGTTCTACTACGAGAAGTTCGCCCTGGCCGCCAAGCCGGAGGACGCGGCGGGGGAGAAGGCCGCCCCGGAGCCGCGGGCCGTGGAGCCGGAGAAGGGGCCGGATGCCGAGAGAAGCGCCAGCGGAACGAGTATCAGCGCCGAGACCGACGCCGAGGACACCGGCGCGCCTGTGCCGGAGACGGTCGTCGCGGTTCCGGCCGGCGACGGCTCGGCCGAGGACATGCTGACCCTGCAGGGCCGCGAGGGCCGGGCGATCAACGGCCGCGAGGTGCTGCGGCTCTCCGATCTGGACCCCCTGCACAGCAAGGGCGAACCGGAGTCGGTCGGCTCGGCGAACGCCGCCTGGCGGATCGCCGGGCAGCTGGTGGCCTCCCCGTATGACGACGGAGAGGTGACCGAGAGGAGCGCAGGCGGAACGAGCATCAGCACCGGCCTCGACCCGGACGGCGAGCTGATCGTCGGTGCGGGACGCACCATCCTGGCCCAGGAGCTGCTGCCGGTCTCCGAGCTGGAACCCCTGACGGCGCCTGTCCGGCCGGACCCTGGCCCCGCGGCCGCCGGCGACACGGTGAGCGACGACGGGTACGTCATCGGCGAGGAGCACCCGTCGATCGACAAGTCGGACGCGATCTTCGACGCCCGCCAGGCGCTGGAGCTCGGTGCGCTGGAGCTGACCGTCGGCCGACTGTCGAACTCCCAGATCGCCGGCTACCGGCTGCTGGCCGAGTCGACGGTGCCCTACGTCGACGTCGAGGGAGAGCGCTTCACCGACGCCCACGCCTACACCGAGACCAACGCCGCGTTCCACGACTACCTGTTCACCCTCACCGGCAACGAGCACCTGCTGCGCGCCTACCAGTCGCTCGGGGTGAAGGGGGCGATGGAGGAGACGCTGCGCAACGCCGTCTGGTGCCACCCGTCGTGCGCGCAGGACCACCTCGACATCGTCGACGCGTTCTCCTCCGGCGACAAGGACACCGCCCGGCAGCTGATCTCCGATCATGCCGAGCGCTCCAAGGAGACGATGCGCCGGGCGATGCGCGACTCCCGCGAGTCGCGCCGCCCCCGGTTCGTGACACCGGGCCGGTTCGCCGGTCAGGTCGTCCTCGTCACCGGGGCCGGGCAGGGGATCGGCGAGCGCGCGGCGCGCCGGATCGGCGCCGAGGACGGCACGCTGGTGCTGGCCGACCGGGCCGAGACCGTGCACGACCTGGCCTCCGAGCTGGGCGACGACGGGTGCGACGCGCTCGCGGTGACCGCGGACCTGGAGACCTGGGAGGGCGCGCAGGCGGTCGTCGACGCGGCGATCGAGCGGTACGGACGGATCGACGTCACCATCCACACCGTGGGCGGCACGATCTGGGCCAAGCCGTTCGAGCACTACCCGCCGGAGCAGATCCAGGCCGAGATCAACCGCTCGTTGTGGCCGACGATGTGGTGCTGCCGCGCCGTCGTGCCGCACATGATCGAGCGGGGCGCCGGCACGATCGTCAACGTGTCCTCGGTGGCCACCCGCGGGCTCAACCGGCTGCCCTACGCCGCGGCGAAGGGCGGGGTCAACGCGATCACCGCGGCGCTGGCGCTGGAGATGGCACCGCACGGCGTCCGGGTCGTCGCGACCGCTCCCGGCGGCACCGACGCTCCTGCGCGCAAGACCCCGCGCGGACCTGGGCCGGAGTCCGAGCAGGAACAGGGCTGGTACCGCACGGTCGTCGACCAGACCACCGAGTCGTCGCTGCTCAAGCGCTACGGCACCCTGGACGAGCAGGCCTCGGCGATCACGTTCCTGGCCTCGGCGGAGGCCTCCTACATCACCGGCACGGTGCTGCCGGTGGCCGGAGGCGACCTGGGCTGATCCGGTCGTGGGGGGGGGGGGGGGGCGGGGGGGGGGGGGGCGCGGGGCCCCGGGGGCAGGGAGAGGGGAGGGAGGAGCGGCCCGGGCGCGGCGGGC
>JAKDNL010000441.1 GCA_030451825.1 Pseudonocardia sp.
TCCGCGCACGGCCGGATCAGCGCTTGCCGCTGGGCAGGGCGAGCCGGTTGATCGTGCGCAGGACCTGCAGGTACTGCTTGCCGAGCGAGCCGCTCGTGTACTCCAGGCCGTACTCCCGGCACAGCTCGCGCACCTCGGGAGCGACCTCGGCGTAGCGGTTGCTGGGCAGGTCCGGAAACAGGTGGTGCTCGATCTGGTAGCTGAGCTGGCCGGTCATCAGGTGGAAGACGGGACCGCCGTCCAGGTTGGCCGAGCCCAGCATCTGCCGGACGTACCACTGCCCGCGGGTCTCACCCTCGAGCTGCTCCTCGGAGAACTGCACGGCGCCGGTCGGGAAGTGCCCGCAGAAGATCACCGCGTGCGTCCAGACGTTGCGCACCAGGTTCGCGGTGACGTTGCCGGCCAGGACCGGGAGGAAGAACGGGCCGGCCAACGCCGGGAACACCAGGTAGTCCTTCGTGAACTGCTTGGCGGCCTTGCGCCCGATCGACTTGACCTGCTGCCACACGCGGGACAGCGGCTTCTCGCCGGCGACGATCTTCTTCACCTCGAGGTCGTGCAGCGCCACGCCCCACTGGAAGAACAGCGAGAGCAGGAAGTTGTAGACCGGGTTGCCCAGGTAGTACGGGTTCCACTTCTGCTCCTCGGACAGGCGCAGGATCCCGTACCCGACGTCGCGGTCCTTACCGACGACGTTGGTGTAGGTGTGGTGCATGTAGTTGTGCGAGTTCTTCCACTCGGCCGAGGAGCTCACGTTGTCCCACTCCCACGTGCTGGAGTGGATCTTCGGGTCACGCATCCAGTCCCACTGGCCGTGCATGACGTTGTGCCCGATCTCCATGTTCTCCAGGATCTTGGCGATGGAGAGCATGGCGGTGCCGGCGATCCAGGCCGGGGGCAGCACGCCGGCGAACAGCAGGGCGCGCCCGCCGATCTCCAGCGCACGCTGCGAGCTGATCACCTTGCGGATGTAGGCGGCGTCGGACTCGCCGCGCTCGCCCAGCACCCGATCGCGGATCGCGTCCAGGCGCCGTCCCAGCTCCTCGATCTGCTCGGGGGTCAGCGACGTCGTCGCCTCGACGTCGGAGCGGCGGGTGGACGGGACGACCTGCAACGACGGGCGGACCGGGTGCCGGTCGACGTCGTCGGTCACGGTCGTGTCGGTGGGCTCGGTGGTGACGGGGCGGTCGAGGGTCGCGGTCATGGCGGTGCCTCCTCGTTCTTGAGCGGAGCTTGCGGAGCGAACATCTGCGCTGTTCGTGTTCAGGGGATCGTGTTCAGGGGGTGTCGAGGCGAGCGGTGCCGCTCGCCCCGGAGATGCAGGTCTGGACCAGGTCACCGGGCTCGCCGTGCACGTCGCCGGTGCGCAGGTCCCGGACCTGGCCATCGCGCAGCGGGAGCACACAGCCGAAGCAGATGCCCATCCGGCAGCCGCTGGGCATCAGCACGCCGGCGGCCTCGCCGGCCTCCAGCAGGCTGGTGTCGGGCTCGACGTCGACGGCCTTCTCGCCGTACTCGACGCGCCCTCCCGAGCCGCCGGTGCTCCGCACCGGGGCGGTGAACCGCTCGACCCGCAACCTCTCCGGGGTCTCGGCCCAGTGGTCCTCGGCGGCCTCGAGCAGCCCGGCCGGGCCGCAGACGTAGGCCTGCCGCTCGCGCCAGTCGGGCACCAGCTCGTCGAGCTCGGCGAGGTCGAGCCGGCCCTGCGGGTGCCCGTGTCCGTCGCGCGAGCTCCCCTCGGCGGTGTGCCGGGTGATCACCCGCAGCCCGTCGCGACGGTCGGCCATCGCTGCCAGCTCCGCGGCGAAGATCGAGCCGGTGGCCGTCGGGGCGCTGTGCACGACGACGACGTCCGGCACGGCGCCGGCCGCGTCCAGGGTGCGCAGCATGCCCATCACCGGGGTGATCCCGCTGCCGGCGGTGACCATCAGCAACGGTGACGGCGACGGTGGCAGCACGAAGTCGCCCTGGGCCTGTTCGAGCGCGACGATCGTGCCGATCGGCAGGTCCCGCACCAGCTTCCGGGAGACGACGCCGCCCGGCACCTCCTGCACGGTGATCGTCAGCATCCCGGTGTCCCCGCCGCCCGGCGACGTCGCGGCACCGGACAGGGAGTAGGACCGCCAGTAGCGGACCCCGTCCACGTCGATCCCGACGCGGACGTACTGGCCGGCACGGTGCCCGGCCCAGTCCCGGCCTGGCGCGATCGTCACCGAGACGGCGCGGTCGGTCTCCCGGCGACGGGCGACGACCCGGCCGCGCAGCTGGGTCGTCGACCACAGCGGATCGATCAGGCCGAGGAAGTCCTCGGGCAGCAGCGGGGTGGTCATGGCGGTGGCGGCGGCCAGCAACCGGCGGCCCGGCCGCAACGGAGCGACTCTGAACATGACATCGATGTTGCACGAGTTGATGTCACATCGCAAGCCACGAAATAGCGGTATCATGTGTCACATGGCATCTTGCTAGCATGTGTCACATGTCCGGTGACTCCGCGCATGACGAATGGCGAACGATCGACGAGCTGGCCCGCACGAGCGGCGTCACGGTGCGCAACATCCGCGCCTACCAGGCCCGCGGCCTGCTCCCGCCGCCCCAGGTCCGGGCCCGCACCGGCTTCTACGGCCCCGGCCACACCGCGCGCCTGGAACTGATCCAGGATCTGCAGGACGAGGGCGTCAAGCTCGACACCATCAAGAAGCTGCTCGACACCACGGGCGGGTCCACCGAGCAGGTCGTGCACTTCATCCGCACCGTGCGCGGGCTGTTCGGCTCGGAACAGCGCCAGATCGTGAGCCTGCAGGAGCTGGTCGAGCGCTTCCAGGCGACCGACACCGCGATCCTCAAGCGCGGCCAGAAGATGGGCCTGCTGCGCGAGCTCGGCGACGACCAGTACGAGGAGGTCAGCCCGCGGCTGATGAACGCGGCGGCGGACCTGACCGGACTCGGCATCCCGATCGAGCGCTCCCTCGACGTCGTCGAGCAGATGCGCAAGCACGCCGAGGGCATCGCCAAGACCTACGTCGACCTGTTCCTCGGCGAGATCTGGCAGCCCTTCGACGCGTCCGGGCGCCCGTCGGAGGAATGGCCGCGGGTCTACGAGACGATCGAGGCGCTGCGCCGGATCTCCGGCGAGGCGATGCTCGCCGTGCTGGAGCTGGCCGTGTCCGAGCGCCTGGACGTCACGTTCGGCCGCGACATCGCGCGCAACGTCAAGACCTCCAGCGCCCCCGCACCGGACGTCGCGGACACCGGAAACGGGTGATCACCGGCTCGCCGCCCGCCCGCTTCGTTGGTCACACCAGCAGGAGGGGGCGGGCCGCGTCGTGTTCTGATGGCAACTGATCCGGTCGAGCGGCCGCCGACCGGGGCCGGCGCCGGACGAGGTGCCGGCCGACCCGACGGGAAGGCACGGACCACGCGCATGCACGAAGCCCTGCAGCCGATCTACGAGCGAGTGCTGTCCCGCAACCCCGGCGAGGTGGAGTTCCACCAGGCCGTCCGGGAAGTTCTCGACAGCATCGGCCCCGTCGTCGACAAGCACCCCGAGTACGCCGACGCGCGGATCGTCGAGCGGATCTGCGAGCCCGAGCGTCAGATCATCTTCCGGGTGCCGTGGGAGGACGACGACGGTGAGATCCACATCAACCGTGGCTTCCGGGTCGAGTTCAACAGCGCGCTCGGACCTTACAAGGGTGGCCTGCGTTTCCACCCGTCGGTGATGCTCGGGACGGTCAAGTTCCTCGGCTTCGAGCAGGTCTTCAAGAACGCCCTGACCGGGTTGCCGATCGGCGGCGGCAAGGGTGGATCGGACTTCGACCCGCGCGGACGCTCGGACCGCGAGGTGATGCGCTTCTGTCAGAGCTTCATGCTCGAGCTCTACCGGCACATCGGCGAGTACACCGACGTCCCCGCGGGCGACATGGGTGTGGGCGGACGCGAGCTCGGCTACCTGTTCGGGCAGTACAAGCGGATCACCAACCGGTACGAGTCCGGGGTGCTCACGGGCAAGGGCCTGAGCTACGGCGGCGCCCAGGTCCGGCGGGAGGCGACCGGCTACGGCTGCTCGATCTTCGTCGAGGAGATGCTGCGCGCCCGGGGCGATTCCTTCGAGGGCAAGGACGTCGTGGTCTCCGGGTCCGGCAACGTCGCGCTCTACACGATCGAGAAGGTGCACCAGCTCGGCGGGCGGGTGGTCGCCTGCTCGGACTCCGACGGCTTCGTGCACGACCCCAAGGGGGTCGACCTGGACCTGCTCAAGGACCTCAAGGAGGTCCGCCGTGAGCGGATCGCCGAGTACGCCGAGCAGCGCGGCGAGGCGGTCTTCGTTCCCGACCGGTCGGTCTGGGAGGTGCCCTGCCAGGTCGCGCTGCCCTCGGCCACCCAGAACGAGCTCGACGAGAACGACGCCGCCACCCTGGTACGGGGCGGCTGCATCGCCGTCGGCGAGGGGGCGAACATGCCCACCACGTCCGCCGCGGTCCGGGTGCTGCAGGATGCCGGCGTCTCGTTCGCGCCGGGTAAGGCCGCCAACGCCGGCGGGGTCGCCGCGTCCGCGCTGGAGATGCAGCAGAACGCCTCCCGCGACTCCTGGAGCTTCGAGCACTCGGAGAACCGGCTGCGCGAGATCATGGTCGACATCCACGCCCGCTGCCACGACGTCGCCGAGGAGTACGGCAGCCCCGGCAACTACGTCGCCGGGGCGAACATCGCCGGCTACTCGCGGGTGGCCGAGGCGATGCTCGCGCTCGGGCTCGTCTAGCGCCCGGGCGCCTGCCAGGCTGTGCGGGGCCTCGTGAGGCGTGACACTCAGCCCAGAGGCCACCGTAGCCGGGGGCCAGCAGCACCGTGCCCGGCCGGTCCTGCGCGACCGGCAACCCGCCGTCGGACCCGTCCCGCGACCCGACGACGGTCACCAGCACCGCGACCACCCCGGCCACCACCACCAGCAGCCTCCGCCGAGGACTCACCGCAAGCCCCCCTGCTTCGCACGGGATCGGGTGCCCTCGCACGCGAAATATCGCGTGCGAGGGCCCGGAAACCCGTGCGAGGCGGTCGCCGGGGTAGGTCTCGGGAATGGTGCGCCGGTCACCGCGGTACCGGGCGGTCAGGACGTCGGGCCACGCTTCCCTCGCTCCAACCACGACCGCGTCACGCCACCCGGCCGGCCTCGCGATCAGGAGGTCCGGAACCCGGGTACCGTTGACGGGAAAGCCCCAGGACCGCCTCTGCCTCGTGCATGCACCTGGGGCTCCTCAATCTCCGCGGGTCTATTCCTCCGCGACCACCCGGGTCAGCCGATCAGGCCGGCGCTGCGCAGGGCGGAACGGACGTCCTCGTGGTGCAACTCGTCGAGCGGCACGAGCGGCAGCCGGATCCCGCCGGACATCAGTCCCATCTCGGCCAGGGCCCACTTCACGGGGATCGGGTTCGGCTCGACGAACAGCGCGCTGTGCAGCCCGACCACGTCCGAGTCCAAGGCGGACGCGTTCTCGGCGTCCCCGGCGACGGCGGCCTTGCACATCCGCGCCATCGTCTCCGGGGCGACGTTCGCGGTGACCGAGATGTCGCCGTGGAACCCGGCCAGCATGCTGGCCCGCGCCGTGCCGTCGTCGCCGGAGTAGAGCGCGAAGTCCTCCAGCTCCAGTGCGACGAGCTCACGGACCCGGTCCAGATCGCCCTTGGCCTCCTTGAGCCCGACGATGTTGCGGACCTCGGCGAGCCGGGCGACGGTGGAGGGCAGCATGTCGCAGGCCGTTCGGCCGGGGACGTTGTAGAGGTACTGCGGGATGTCGACGGCCTCGGCGATGGCGCGGAAGTGCCGGTAGAGCCCCTCCTGCGGGGGCTTGTTGTAGTACGGCGTGACCAGCAGCGCCCCGTCCGCGCCCGCGGCCCGGGCGGACCGGGTCAAGTGGATCGCCTCGGACGTGGAGTTCGCGCCGGTCCCGGCGATCACCGGCACCCGGCCCGCGGCCACCTCGATGGTGCGCCGCATCACCTCGGTGTGCTCGAGCACCGACAAGGTGGACGACTCGCCGGTGGTGCCGACC
Source organism: Pseudonocardia sp. (assembly GCA_030451825.1). Lineage (GTDB taxonomy): Bacteria > Actinomycetota > Actinomycetes > Mycobacteriales > Pseudonocardiaceae > Pseudonocardia. The sequence goes on from JAKDNL010000441.1 coordinate 6,048, forward strand.
GAGACGATCGCCGACGTCCCGGCGGCGACCTGTC
>JAKDNL010000442.1 GCA_030451825.1 Pseudonocardia sp.
CCAGCTCGTGGACACCACCCGGAAGGCGACCCATCGGGGTGCGCACCGCGCGGCGTGGCACCTGCTGCGTCTCCCGATCTACGTGGTACGGCTGCTGCTCATGTCGCCGCGCGGCCTGTGGCGGGTCGTCAAGGTCGTGTACGGGATCCTGTCCGATGGGCAGGGCCACCAGCTGCGCGTCGAGGCCGCCACCGGCTCGGAAGGCAAGATGTGGCTGGACCTGCGGAAAGAGCGCAACGAGCGGATCCACCGACGGATGGTCGTCGCAGCGTGCCTCGGCGGCCCGGTCGCGCTGTTCGTCTTCGCCGCCGCGGCGCCGACGTGGTTCGCCCGGCTGCTCGGGCTCGTCGTGTTCCTGTGGGTGTTCCGGCAGCTCGGCGACCTGATCGGGTTCGGGATCGCGCTGGCGGCCGGCGCGGCGCTGGCCTGGTTCCTGCCCGGCGTGATGCCGGTGCTGCCACTGCCTCCGGCCGAGGTGCTGTGGCTGGGAGTGTTCCTGGCGCTGCTCGGGCTGGGCTGGGTCGGGCGTCCGATCGGGAAGCCGCTGGTCAAGCCCGCGACCGTGCTGGCCGGGAACCACGGGCCGCTCCGGGCGCCCTACGTGATGGAGGCCTTGGTCAGCCTGGGCATCAAGGGCATGACCGACGTCGAACGGATCGGCCTGCTGTTCGACGTCGCGCGGACGGGGCCGGGCTACCAGGTGGACCTCGAGCTACCGCGCGGCGTGGCCGCGGCCGCGGTGATGGAGAAGCGGTCGCAGCTCTCCGCTGCGCTGCGCCGCGAGCTGGGCACGGTGTGGCCCAGCGTCGGGAAGCGCCACGAGGGGCACCTCGTGCTGTACGTCGCGGACCAGCCGATGGCCACTGCGAAGCAGGCCCCGTGGCCGCTGCTCAAGGTGGGCGCGGTGAACGTGTTCGCGCCGGCCCCGATGTTCACCGACCAGCGCGGCCACTGGGTGAGCCTCACCCTCGCCTACACCGCTGGGGTGATCGGGGCGGTGCCGCGGATGGGTAAGACGTTCGCCGTGCGGGAGCTGCTGCTCGTCGCCGGGCTGGACCCACGGGTGAAGGTGTACGCGTTCGACCTCAAGGGCACCGGAGACCTGGCCCCGACCGCGCTGTTCGCCCACGTCTACGGGGTCGGCGACGAGGATGATGAGATCGCCGAGCAGCTGGTGCACATGCGCGCGCTGCGCCAGGAGATGCGGCGGCGGGCGAAGGTGATCCGGGGTCTGTCGCACGAGGAGTGCCCCGACAACAAGGTGACCGACGCGCTGGCCAACCGCCGCGAGCTGGGCCTGGAGCCCATCGTGCTGGGCTGCGACGAGTGCCAGGTGTGGTTCGAGCACCCGGACAAGGCGATCCGGGAGGAGTTCATCGCCATCTGCACAGACCTGGAGAAGCGCGGGCCGGCGCTCGGGATCATCCCCTACTACGCCACGCAGAAGCCCTCGGCGAAGAGCATCCCGACCGACATCGCGGACAACGCGAGCGTGCGGCTCTGCTTCAAGGTCAACGGGCAGGTCGCGAACGACCAGGTGCTCGGGACGTCGAGCTACCAGGGTGGGCTCCGGGCGACGCTGTTCGCGTTCGAGGACAAGGGCATCGCGTACCTGCGGGGCGACGGCGCCGACCCGCAGATCGTGCGGACGGTCGTCGGGCTGGACGCTCCCACCTCGGAGAAGGTCGCCGCTCGGGCCCGCGCCGCGCGGATCGAGGCGGGCCGGCTCACCGGGCACGCGGCCGACGAGGTGATGGAGCGCGAGGCCGAGCAGGTGCGGCTGCTCGACGACGTGCAGCGCGTGTTCCAGGACGCGCAGGCGATGCATCTGGGCGACATCGTGGCCGGTCTCGGGCTGCTACGGCCCGCGCTGTACGGGCACCTCGACGCCGCGGCGCTGGGCACCCAGCTGCGCGCCGCCGGGGTGCAGACCGGCACGGTGTGGGCGACGGGGAAGCCCCGCGAGCAGGCCTCCGGCAAGGGCGTGAAACGGGACTGGCTCGACGTCGCCGCGACCGACGTGATCGGCGACGAGGACGATGACGATGGCACGGTGGTGGCGCTGACCGGACGCCGGTAGGCCGGCCACATTCTGACGCTGACCTGCGGTTTCTCTGCGAGCGCCCCGGTGCTGATCTCGGTCAGCATCGGGGCGTTTCGCCTGGTCAGGGTGCTTGACCGGGGTGCTGACCGGTGGGTCAGCAGCTGACCGGTGGTGGCTATCGACCGCGGCGACGTCTGATCGGTCAGGTGGTCGGGTCTGGCGGGGCCTCGCCGGGCAGCGGGGCCCGGAGCCGGTCGGCCAGCTCGGCCGCGATCGCCGGCGCGAGCGAGGCCAGGAGCTTCCCCAGCTCGTCGAGCTGGTCACGGATCGCGGCGAGCTGAGCCGCGAGCTCGTCGTTGCTGGGCACGTGGACCTCCTGCGTGTCGGGGGAACGTAACGGACGTGCGGAACGGGCCGATGGTCTGGCGTGGGAATCACGCGCAAGACGCTGTCCATCCTGACGCTCGGCATGATCGACTACTGGTCGGACAAGGAGCGCATCGCGCGCTACACGAAGCAGACCCGCAACGCTGCCCGCCGCTCGGCGAAGGTGACCGAGAGCGAGCAGCGTCGCGAGCGCCGATAGCTACAGCCCCGCGTCGCCGGACTTGCCCTGGCGCAGCACGAGCGACCCAGCCGGGAATGATGGGGTGTCGCCGTTGAGGACGGGCTTGGCGGTGGTGAGCAGGCCCCACGCCCGGCATGTCCCGGCCGTGCTGGCGGACATGAGCACGAAGTGGGTCAGGTTGGCGCCGGCCACCCAGTCCCCGGTGGCGGTGGCGAACGCCTTGGCGACGTTGGTCACTTTGCTGGCCGGGGCGGTGCCGGACGCGGCGGCCCAGTCCGCCGCGGTGGTCGCCACCCGGGCGTAAGACCCGGTGGAAGGCTCGGTGATGTTCCCGCCCGCGTCGGTCGGGGTCGTGCTGGACAGGCCGATGTACAGAGTCGTTTCCGGGGTCCACGCAGGATCGGTCAGGAAGTGATCGAGGATGGCCTGCTCGATGAGGTCGACGAAGGGCATGGGAGCGTTCCTTTCACAGTGCCGCTGCGCTGGTGCGCACGCGGGTAGGTCGTGGCCGCCAACCGGCCGAGCGGGGCGGGAGCGGGTCGGCGATCGGCGGAGGGAAGCCGACGATGTTCGGGGCGGCGTCGTGCCCGCTGACGGCGGCGACGGCACCGTCGAGGGCGCGGGCGACGACCAGCGCACCAGACAGCGCGGACACACCGTGGCTCTCGCCGGCCAGGTCATCGGAGCCGGGCGGGTCGGTGAACAGGGCGGCGGACAGAGCTGACGCCCCGGCCACCGTGCCGGCCAGTGGGCGGTCGACGACCAGGGCACCGGACAGGGCCGACGCGGCACCACTGGCGCCCTGCAGCTGGCCCCCGCCGAGCACGGTCAGCGCGCCGGACGCCGCGCTGACCCCGCCCACTGACCCGGCCAGGGGGCGAGCCACGGCGGCGGCGCCCACAACGGCGGCGGTACCGGCCGCTGCGCCGCCGAGCGGGCGGGCCCGGGCCAGCGAGCCCACAGCCGCCGCCGCGCCGCCCACGGACCCGGCCAGCGGGCGGGCCGCAGCCAGCGACGCGGCGGCCCCGGCGGTGGCGGCGGAGGTGCCGGCAAGGCTCACCGGGCCACCGCTGGTGGCCTCGCTGACCGCGACCAGGGTGCCGGTGCGCGCCCCGGTACCAGCGGAGGTGGCGGTGACGCTGCCGGTGCTGCCAGGGGTGGCTCGGACGGCCGTGGCGATGGCCATCTCACCGTTGTCCAGACGCTCGGTGTACCCGGCGGTGTAGCTGGTCCAGCCGGCGTCGTTGAAGCAGCACGGGAACAGCAGCAGCAACTGGTCTGCCTCGTCGGTGGTGACGGACACGGCCGGGGTAGTGCTGGCCGAGGCGCCGTCGCCGGCCTGGTCGAACGCGGCGACCGGGTCACCGGTGGCGAGCATGTCGCCGACGCGGACCGCGCCGCCGCGCCGCCACGTCGATCCGGTCCACGTGAACGTGTAGTTGCCGGAGTCGACGCCGCTGGCCCGCTTCCAGTACACGTAGGACCAGATGCTTGATCCGCCCGCCACGGGGGCGCCGCCGATCAGGGTCCAGGTGTCCCCGGCGGGCGGGGTGATCGTCTTGTTGGCCTCCAGGTAGAGGCAGACGAACACGCCCTTCCCTGCGACCACCCCGGCGGGGACGGGGACGGGCGCGGTGGTGCCGCTGGCCCCGCCGAGCCCGGCGCCGACGGCTTCGTACACCGCTGGCATCGCTCAGCCCTGCCCGTCGGGGGTTGGTGCGGGGGTGCAGGCCTGTGTGTCGGGGTCGCGGGCGGTGCCGGCGTCGCAGCCGTCCAGCCCGGGCCGCCCCTGGGGTCCCGCAGGTCCGCGCGGCCCCACCGGACCTGTCGGACCTGTCGCGCCCGCAGGGCCCATGGCGCCGCGCGGCCCGACAGGTCCGCGCGCACCAGGTACCGGGTCGGCCTGCACCTGCGCCGCGCGTTCGCAGGCGGCGGCGTACTGGCCGGGGATGGTGCCCGCCTCGCAGGCGCCGCGGATGATCGCGGCCAGGTCCAACGCGGTGTCGGCGGCGGTGTCGCGCTGCTCGGTGACGACGGACAGGATCTCGTCGAGACGCCGGTTCTGGTCGCGGGTGTCGGCGCCCTGGCGCGCGGCGATGAACCCGACCACCACGGTGAGCACGGCGAGCACGAGCAGTGCGACGGGCGCCCAGCCGGGCAGGTCGCGGCGCCGGTGGTCACGACGCATCGGAGACACCCCCTCGTCGGGGCGGTGGTGTCGGATCTTCCTCGTCGTCGTCAAGGCCCGGCGGACGCGGTGGGATCGGGATGCCCCGTTCGGCCAGCTCATCGCCGAGTCGATAGACGTAGGCGAGCGCGAGGTGAAGGCGCGTGCGGGTGCGGCGGTACTCACGCGTGGTCACCTCGGCCCGCCGGGACCGCACGGCGAGCAGCGTCCCGATCCCGCCGAGCACGAGCACGAGCCCCTGAAACAGCGAGTTGATCACCTGCGGGTCGAGTACCACGAAACACCTTGAGGTAGAGGGCCACGCCGGTCACCGCCCCACGAGGGCGAGGTTGAGCCGCACCGTGGAACCGTTCACACCACGGTCCAGCTCCCGGTTCTCCACGGTGGTGTTCCGGGTGGTGATGTAGAGCCGGGCGCCTTCGGGGAAGCGGCGCACGGTGGACCAGAACAGGGTGGTGGGGCGCGGGTCGTCGTGGATCTCGTCCTCCACCACCGGCTCGTTGGCGGACGCGGTGGTCATCAGCCGGGACCGCACCGACCCGGTGGGGCCTTGGCTGAAACCGGGGTAGCGCAGCGTCGCCGACACCGACCACAGCCCGCCGATGGTCAGCTCGAACTCGTGGCCAACACCGCGCGGGTAGCGCACGATGTAGTCGGTGACGATCTGCGCGGCACCGAACGCCACCACCGTGTCGAGGTCGCGCGGGATGGACTGGCCGGAGCTGGCGGAGTACTGGGCATCGGCGACGACGGTCTGCGCGCCGCCGCTCGCGCCGTTGATCTGTTCCCACGCGACGCCGGTCCAGATGCGGACGGCGCCGGTGTCGGTCTCGTAGATGATCGTGCCGGGGTCGGGGGCGGGCGGGCGGGTCGTCGACGTGCACGGGAACCCGCGGTTGAGCCACGACTCGACGTCGAGACCGAGGTTCTGTACCGCGACCGGGCCGTTGGGGGCGTCGCTCAGCGCCGGGTAGCGCAGCGCGAGGCGGGGCGTGGTGGGCATCGGGTCTCCGTCAGATGGGTGGGAAGCGGATGAGGCCGAGGATCACCGGCGGCGCACCGGACGAGAGGATCAAAAGAGCGGTGCCGGCGCCGAGATCGGACAGCGAGCCGAGGAACGGCAGGTCCGTGTAGACGACACCGTTCGCCGACACCGTGTTCGCTCCGGTGACGGTGTTCCAGCTGGTGATCGTGGCGCGCACGAGCAGCGACTCCGCGGAACCGCCGTCGCTGCTGCTCAGCAACGCCGCGAGAGGGTCGATGTAGGCCATATCAGGCGC
>JAKDNL010000443.1 GCA_030451825.1 Pseudonocardia sp.
GCCGAACGCACGAGCGTCGGTGCGATCTTCGCGCTCCCCCTGCAGTGCGCCACCATCAACCTCGGCGTGCTCGACCTGTACCGGCACACCCCCGGACCGCTCGGCCCGGCTCAGCTCCGCGACGCCGTCGACGCCGCGGACATCGCCACGATGCTGCTGCTCGGGCTGCGCATCGACCCCACCGACGAGCACCCCTTCGACGGCGCGTGGGGCCGTCGCGGCGACATCCACCGCGCCGCGGGCCTGCTGTCCGCGCAGCTGGGCATCGGAACCGCCGACGCCCTCGCCCGGCTACGTGCCCACGCCTACACCGAGCACCGGCTCCTCGCCGACGTCGCCCGCGACGTCCTCGCCCGCCGCCTGCACATCACCGACGCGGCCGGTGGGCCCGATGTGGACAAGGATCGGTGAGCCACGGCCGTGCCGTGCGCCCAGGTCATCGACCCGCCCCGTCATCCCCGCCATGATCGGTACTCGCGGCTGTAGAGGGCGACCGCCTCGAGCTGGGAGCCCACCTCGAGTTTGGTCAGTATCGCCCGGATCTGGGTCCGCACCGTGGCCGGTGCCACCACGAACTCTTCGGCGATCGCGTAGGCGCGCTGCCCGGTAGCCAGCCTGGCCAGGACCTCCCGCTCGCGCGGGGTCAGGGTCGCCAGCACCGCCCGCTGATGCCGGTGCTCGCGCTCGGACCGGTGGTACAGGTCGATCAACTCCTGGTGCCGGTGCCGGCTGTGCAGCGCCTTGCCCTGGGCTGTGAGGTGGATGGCGGCGAGCAACGTGGACAACGGCACGGTCTTCGGGACCCACCCGGCCGCGCCGAAGGCCAGCGCCGCACCGAGCCGCGCACCGGGCAGGCTGTCGGTGAGCAGCAGCACCCGCCACCCGGTGGCGCGCAACGGGGCCACCAGCATGAGCCCGTCGATCCGGGCGCCATGGGCGTCCCGGCCCAGGTCCGGGTCCAGGACCACCAAGCCGGCATCCGGCTGGTCCACGGTCCGGGCCCGCCCGGCGACCGCGCCGGCGGCGGCGAGCACACCGCGGGTCGACAGCACCGGGTCGAATCGGGCGTCGATCCCGTCGGCCCGCAGGCTCGCCGCCACCGACGACCCGACCAGCTGGTGATCATCCACGATCAGGACCGGCCCCACCACCGAGACCGCCGGCACCGCCGAACGCGTTGCCGCGGCGGCGACCACCCGGGGTGCTGCTCCGGCCGCGGACGGCGGGGCACCGGCGCCGTCGAGCAGGCCGCTGCCCGACACACCACGAGCCTGCGGTTCGTCGAAGTGCGCCATCACCGGTCCCGCCACGCACCGGCAACGCCGGCAGGCATCACGGCGGCCCCACGGTCCGGAAGGCTCCGCACCCGGCTCATCGCCCCACCGGGGAACCTCGACCGTGCGCGGGGTCGGTGGGCGGGTCGAGATCGGCCGGCGGAACCGCGGCCAGCGGGCGCGGGGCCGCTGCCAGCCCGATCACGGTGATCAAGCCGCGGCGGGCGCCGTCGCGCCGGCCGGGTCCCGACCCTGCGTCAGGCTCGATGCCGGCCACGATGTCCACCGGGGCAGGGTCTGCGCGGATCTCCGGGCCGGCGGCTCGCACCAAGGGCGTACGGCCGGGCCGGTCCCCTGCCCGGCGCGGGCGGGTCACCACCCCGTACTCCACAGCGCCTCGCTCCTCGGCCGCCCGTCGTGCACCGCGGCCGCGGTGTCGGACAGGGCCGGCTCCCCCAGCTCGCACCGGAACTCGCGGCGCCAGGCCTGGGCCACCAGCGGCCTGATGGCCTCCACCGGCCGGCCGCGACACCGCATCGCCAACGGATCCAATACCTCGCTGATCTGAGCGGAGACGTGCTCGAGGTGGCTGCGGCGCTGATCGCGTACGGTGTCCATGATCAAGCCTTCGGTGGTGGGACACGGGCTGTCATTCAACGCGGCCGCGGCCCTGGCGGGCTGATCACCGCCCGTCGCAGTGCAACGGGGTGAATTTTTACCACCGCGCCGGCGGCGGCCATCCGGGCCGTGTGGGCAGTTGTGGGCGCCCGGGATCCGCGCGCCCGGGGCGGTCAGCGGCCAGGTGGCGGCCGCGGCGGGGGCGGGTTGTCCGGCCGCCCGTTACCGGTACACGAGGTCGGTACCGGTGGCGTACTCGATCGGGCGCGTGGGCACACGGCTGCCGACATGGCCGGACCTCATATCTGGTGCTGCCCGGTGGGGCGTCCGGTCGCCGGGGTCCGGGGCTCAGTCCGTGGACCCACCCAAGAAGCACCTCAAGGTCGCCCACCCTAGACCTGGGGACACCCGCTCGCCTACCCTCCACGCGGTCGAATCACGACCGCTGGCTGCTGCCCCGGCCCTCGCCCGCGCCCGGGTACCACGCGCCCGAGCCACCGACCCGCCCGCTCGGGCCGCGGCCACCCTCCGGATGGCCCGCTGTCGCGTTCGGCAGTCGGGTGAGACACGGGGATGGTCTGGAGCTGGCGGCTGCCCTCCAGGTGTCGGTCCAGTTGCCCTCACCGGCGGCTACGACCTGGTCGAACGGCTCCTCACCGGCCAGCGCGAGCTCGTCGACCAGGTCCTCACCGACCAGCGCCGGGTCGTGGACCGAATCCTCGAGGGGCATCGCCGGTTCGCCGAGGCCCTGCTCAGCCCACCCGAGCGCCGATAGGAGTCCCCACGCCGCCCCAGCCGAGCACGGGTGTGAGCCTTCAGCGGGGTTGCGGGTCTGCGCCGGGTGCCAAGGCGGCCGCGTCGAGGCGGCCCTCGGCGAGCTGGCGGGCGACCTCGCTCAGGCGCACGTTGTTGTTGCGGGAGTACCGGCGCAGCAGGTCGAACGCATCCTCCATGCCCACTCCCAGGGACTGGGCGAGCACGCCCTTGGCCTGCTCGTTGATCACCCGGCTGTTCAGCGCGGCCTGGAGCTGCTCGGTGACGACCTCGGCGCGGCGGATGCTGCGCTCGGACAGGATCCCGATCGTGGCCACGTCGGCCAGGGCCTGGCCCAGGACCAGGTCGCCGTCGGGAAGCGGGCCGGGCCGGCGGTGGAACAGGTTCAGCCCACCGATCGCCTGCCCCCGTAGCCGCAGCGGCAGCGCATGCATCGACCGGAACCCGCCGGAGCGCTCGACCGCGGCCACGAACGCCGGCCATCGGTCGATGGCGTCGGCCTCGGCCAGATCCGGGACCCGGACCTGCGTGATGTGCTGGTAACAGTCCAGGCCCGGGCCCTGATCTGCCTGCAGCTGCAGCAGCTCCATCGTCTGGGCGTCCTCGCTCGAGGCCGCCACCACCCGCAGCTCGTGACGGGCGTCGCCGAGCAGCACACCCGCTGCGTCCGCGGCGAGCAGCGACACGCAGTACGCGACGAGCTGGTCGAGCAGGTCGATGATGTCGTAGTCGTCGACCAGGGTGTCGGCCAGCGCGACGAAGGCCTGGCCCACCTGGCGTTCGCGCTCAGGATGAGTCACGGCCGGAACCTCCCGGATGTGATGGGTGCAGCCGCGGGAGGCGCCGAACGTGACAGAGAGGGACCGAGCTCCCGACGAGCACGACCATGGCCGACTACCGTCCCGTCCACGATGACCCGGAACAGGGCGTCCCGGGGGCAGCGCGGCGACGGGGGCCGGGTCGACGCCAAACCAGTGCGATCACTTTACCCAGTCAGGGCCCTTCCTCGTGATCCGCCCAACCGGTCATCACCCCTCAGTTCACCGCGCCCGGCGCCGAACCCCGGGGCGACGATGTCATTACGTCCTGCACCAGCACGTTGACAGATCGATGCTCGCCGGTACCGTCCAGTACAACGTCTGCCCGTGACCCCGGCACACAGCAACCGACTGTCGGCCCGGTGAAGGAACGTGCGATGTCGCTGACCGAGAAGGCTCTTGGCCAGGGACCGGCTCGCCCGGACACCGACGTGGCACCGGCCGGTACGCAGCTGTCGTGCCAGACCGAGACGCTGTCCTCCCCCGGCCCACCGGTCACCGTCCTGTCCTTGGCCGGAGAGATCGACACCAGCACCGCACCGACCGCGGCGACCGTGCTCCGTGCGGCGCTGGGCCAGGCCCCCGGCCCGCTGGTCGTCGACCTGGCGAGGTTGACGTTCTGCAGTGCCGCCGGCCTGGGCCTGCTCGGTGAGCCCACCGCAACCGCCGCCGGCCACGCCTACGTGCTGGCCGGGATGTCCACGCACCTCATACGGGTCGCCGGCGTGTCCTGGCCCGTCGGCCATCCCGACCACTACCCGCACGCCGCGGCAGCGGTCATCGCCCTGCGCGCCGCCGACGACGTTTGCCCCGACCTGCTCTGCGGCGACGGCCGAGCCCCGTCGAGCCCGCTCGCCGGCCGGCCGGTACCGGCAGGGAGCCGGGAGACCCCACCCGCGGCTCGCTCGTAGTCGACGCGCACCCGCACCGGCGTCGACGTCGTCATCGCGATCAGCGCGGAAGGTTCAGGTCGTGCGCCGGCCATCCGAGCAGTCGGGCCCCGAGCACTGCGGCCTGGATGGTGAATCGCTGCGCGGGGTCGGCGGGGTCGTATCCGGTGAGCGATCTGATCCTGTCGATCCGGTAGGTGACAGCGCGGACGGACAGGTGGAGCCGGCGGGCGGTTTCGGTGGTCACGGCGCCGGTGGCGAAATAGGAGTCGAGGGTGGTCAAAAGCGGTTCGGCTCCCCCGCGCGCCTCGACGAGATGGCCCAGCACCGAGTGGACGAGATCGGTGATGGCGGGCTGATCGCGCAGGAGAACGCGATAGATGAGCAGTTGCTCGGCATGTATCACCGGGGTGTCCAAGCGCAGCCGGACGGCCATCGTCAGGCCCTCGCGGGCTTCCTCGTAGGAACGGGGGATCCCGTACGAACCGGGGTAGGGCCGGCCGACGGTGACCCGCCATGGTCGCCCGCGTGGCGAACGGTTGAGTTCGGCGTGCATGAAGTCGCCGAGCTTGGCCGGCGCCGGGTGCGGGCCGGGGCCGGGCGATGTGGCCGTGTCGGCGGGGGCGACGACGACGATCCAGCCGTCCTTGGTGGCCACGAGCACGTCGCGGTCGCCGACCCTGTGCACGATCGCCTGTTCCAGGTCGCTGATGGCCATCTCGGAGCCGTCGAGTGAGCCGTTGGGTGCGGCCAGTGCGACCTGGTGCGGGCGCGCCATGTCCAGGCCGAACGGCTCGGCGCGTTCGACCAGGCGGCCGACGTCGGCGTCGCCACGCAGCAGGTCCTCGATGAATTCGCGGCGCTGGGTCTCTTCCCAGCGCGCCATCTGCCGACGGGCTTCGGTGTAGCCCTCGGCCAGGCTCGCGACCGCGGCGTCGACCACGTAGAGCACCGCGTCGGCGGCGGCCCGCACGGCCGCGCTCTCACGCGACCGGATCATCATCGGGAGCTCTCCCCACAGCAGCCGCGCGGCGGAGAGGTAGAGCTGCACGGCGCCGCCCGCCGAGACCCCGAGCTCTGCGGCCCGCCGTCCGAGGCGGCCGACCGCGTCCAGCTCCGAGGGGTGCGGCTTGCGGCCGGTGGTGGCCGCGTCGGCCAGCAGGGTCAGGTAGTCGCCGAGGAGCTCCGCCGAGACGCCCGCTTCTCGGCCGGCGGCGTTGGCGACCTCGGTCAGCCAGGAGTCGTCCGCGAGGTGGCCCTCCGCTCCTGGGGACGGGCGTTGTTCATCTCGTCGGGTCACGGCCGCCGCCTCTTCGTCGGTCAGGGTCATGGTCACGGGGTCGCACAGCGACGTCGGGACCACAGTGCAGGACCGCCCGCCATCGAGTGTGTGCGGGGCCGTTGGCCAGCACGACCGGCCGCTCGGCCTGCCGGCCGCCAGACGGTCAGAAGGGCGGTGGGTCGGGGTCGTCCGCCGGAGCGATCCCCGCGTCGTCCCGCGGTGAGCTGTCGTCGTCCGAGGTGGCGGCGTCCCCCGGTGTGGCGGTGCCGTCCGGTGGGCCGGTGCCGTCGGGCGGGTCGGTGCCGTCGGGCGGGTCGGTGTAGGGGCGATAGTCATAGGGGCCGCTGGTGTACCGGCGCCCGGTCGGGGTCACCCAGGTCAGGCGCCCGTCCGGGTGTGCGAGGACGTTCCAGTCCTGGTGTT
>JAKDNL010000444.1 GCA_030451825.1 Pseudonocardia sp.
CCGCATGCTCAACGGGCTGCATGAGATCACCGACGGCACCGTCACCATCGGCGACACCGGCCTGGTCGGGCAGGTCATCGAGGAGTCCGAAGCCGGCGTCGTCGTCGAGGTCACCGTCCCCGCCGACGAGCTACACGCCGCCTCCCAGGAGGACGCGGTTGCGGCGTCGGCGAAGCTCACGACCCGGCAGCAGCTCCGCGCCATGTCGGCGTCCATCTCGGACCTCTCCGACCAGATCGCCGCCCGGGACCGCGCGGACACGGCCCGCACCCTCCTGGCGTCCCTCCCCGAATAGGGCCCCGGGAACCCACACCGCGGCCGGGGCCCGCGCTCGTAGCGTCCCCGGCCAGACGCATCACGGCCGCCCAGCAGCCACCGGTGCCCCCGCCACACGAGCGCCCAGCGCCCGGCACCCGCACACACTCGCTGCCTGGAAGGCGCTACCTCTCATGGCTTATGACGACGTCCTCGCGAACCTGTCCGAGGTCGATGACGACCGGCTCGGCACGGCGCACGGTGAGATCACCGCCCGTATCAACGAGCTCCGCCCGAAGGCGAAGGACCGCACCCTCACCCCCGAGGAGCTGACGGAGCTGCAGGAACTCTCGGAGACCTTCAAGCAGGTCAACGGGGAGTCCGGGCGCCGGGGTGAGCAGCGGGACCAGGCGTACGCGGCGATCGACGAGGCCGTCTCCCTGATCCCCGACGGGGAGCAGGCCGAGCAGGCGGAGGAGCCCGCCGCGGAGGCCGAGGACACCCCCGAGCCGGAGACGGCGGAGGACACCACCCAGAACGAGCGTCAGGAGCAGCCGGTGGCGGCCTCAGCATCGAACCCGCCCATCGGCTCCATCGGCCGGCAGACCCCCGAGCAGCGCCAGACGGTCCAGCCGACCGTGGGGATCACCGCCGCCGCCGACGTAGCCGGCTTCTCCGCGGGCGGGACTGTCACCCCGGAGCGGGTGGGGGAGGCGTTCGCGAACCGGATGCGTTCCCTGGCCGCGATCAAGGGCCGCGGCGGGAACGGGGAGATGGTGCCGGTGGTGACGCTGACCGCGTCGGGGGTGCCGGAGGAGCGGAAGCTCGCCCGGAACGACTGGGCCCTGAACACCCGCCGGATGGAGGCCGTCACCTCCCCCCGCGCGATCACCGCCGCGGGCGGTCTGTGCGCGCCGCTGGCGATCGACTACAGCTACGGCACGATCGGCGTGCAGGACCGCCCGATCCGGGACTCGTTGCCGGGGTTCCAGGCGGAGCGGGGCGGTATCCAGTACCGGCGGGACCTGTCCCCGGTCACGAACACCGCCTCGGACGGCCCGAAGTCGGCGTCCGGGAACTGGACGAACGCCAACGACGCCGCCGTCGAGGACCCGGACGTCACCACGCCCCGCAAGGCCGTCTGGGTCGTGGACTGCCCCGACACCGAGACCGCCGAGGTTGAGGCCCTCACCCTGCAGCTCGAATTTTCCAACGTGACGTCCCGGTTCGACCCGGAGACGCTGCAGGCCAACACGGACGCCGCCATGATCTGGCACTCCCGGTTCGCCGAGAACTGGCTCCTGGAGAAGCTGCAGGCCGAGAGCAAGGTGATGACCTCGACGCAGGTGCTCGGCGCCGTCCGGGACCTGCTGTACACGTTCGACCGGGTCCAGGCCTACTACCGGAGCGTTCACCGCCTGTCGGCGAACATCCCTTTGCGGGCGATCATGCCGTCGTGGGCGGTGCACCTGCTCCGCGCTGACATGGCGCGGGCGATGCAGACCTCCAACCTGGACCAGCTCGCGATCCCGGACGCCCGCATCAACGGCTGGTTCGCGGCCCGGAACATCAACCCGGTCTGGCACCTCGACGGCTCCGCCACCGACCAGGCGGAGACCGCCTACGCGGCCGGCCCGCCGATCGTGCCGTTCGAGCCCGCGATCGAGGCCCAGCAGTACGTCCTCGCGACCGACGGCCCGGAGGAGGTCACCGTCCCGGACTTCCCGACCGAGATCGACTTCCTCCTCCACACGGAGGGGCACTTCACCCACCTGGAGGGCGGCACCCTCGACCTGGGGATCGTCCGGGACGCCGACCTGATCGACCGGAACCGGTACCGGCAGTTCTCGGAGACCTGGGAGGGCGTCGCCACCCGCGGCGTGGAGGCGCTCCGCGTGGTCGCGAAGGTCCTGCCGACCGGCGCGTCCTCGGGCACCGAGGACCTGACCCCGGTGGCCCCGTGATGACGCTCGACGACCTCCAGCTGAACGGGAGCTGACCGGTGCAGGCCATGCTCGGGCAGGTTCCCCCGCTCCCCGCGCAAGCGCGGCGGGTCGGGGACCTCCTCCGCGCCGCCACCCCCGGCCAGGCCGGGGACAGCGGCACCGACTGGCAGAAGGGCGTCATCACCTGGCCCGAGTCACTGGCCGGCTGGAAGACACTCCTCGACTGCTCCACCGCCGAGGAGGACTACGACGTCACCACATCCGGTGACGCCGTCGGCGCCGTCCCCTACCTCATCCAGACCGCCGTGGACTGCCCCCGCGCCCCCATCCCCGAGATGGCGGCCCGCGCCCGCAGGCGGATTGAGGCCATCACGTCGCAGGCCGTCGCCCGCGAACTGTGGACCGGGGCGCTGTCGGCGGATGACCCGTGGGAGCTACCGGACAGCATCACGTGGACGCTGTCGAACCACTCCCCGGCGACCGGCACCTACGTGAACCCGTACCTGCGGGCCGCGACCCTCCTCAACGCCGCCGACGTCGGCGGCGACCCGGCCACGCTGCCGTCCCCGGCCGCCGCGCTGGGGATGGTGGAGTCCGCCGTCGCCGACACCATGGTCGGCGGCCCCATCTACCTCCACGTCCCCCTCGCCGTCCTGTTCGAGCTGGCGCTCGGGCTGGAACGCCGCGGGGACCTCCTCTACACCCCGGCCGGGTCGATCGTCGTCGCTGACGGCGGCTACCCCGGCACCTCCGCCGACACCGGGGGGGCGACCGCTATCTACGGCACCGGCCCCGTCCAGGTGTGGCTCGGCGAAACCACCGTCTACGACGAGCCGTCGTGGGTTGTGGACCCCGCCACGAACGTCGCCCGCGTCTGGGCTGAACGGCCCGCGCTCGTCCTGTTCGACCCGCAGACCCTCGTCGGGGCTGCTGTCTCCCCGGAAGGCTGATCTGATCATGGGCTACAACAAGGCCGGGATGCTGCAGGCCGTGCTCGCGCGGTTCACGCGGATCGACATCCAGGGCAACCCGATCCCCGGCCCGAAGAACTCCTTCTGGTCGGACTCGCTGATCTCCATCAGCTACACCGCCGCATACAACAAGCAGGACGACGTCTCCATCACGAACGGCGCCGGCAGGGTGTGTATGACGTTCTCCCCGCCGCAGACCCTGCTCCGCATGGACATCGGCGACATCAACTTCTGCTACCCGGACCCGGAGGCCATCGAGTTCCTGGCCGGCGGTGTCGTGTTCACCGGGGAGGAGGAGGCGGGGGAGACCCCGGCGATCGGGTACGCCTTCCCGAACATCGGTGTCGACCCGAAGCCGTTCGGCGTCGGCATGGAGCTGTGGTCCAGCCAGGTGCAGAACGGTGCGGTCACCGGCTACTTCCACTGGCTGATGCCCCGCACCTACCTGCAGTTCACGAAGGACCAGCAGCTCAACGGCACCGACCCCTACAACACGGGGCTGGAGGGCATCAGCGTGGAGAACCCGAACTGGGGCGCCGGCCCGGACGGGTCCTGGAGCTACCCGATCTCGGACCGGTGCTGCCAGTGGGTGCAGGAAGCCGCGCTCCCGAACTACACCTACGGGTACGCGGCGGTCGGGCTCCTCCAGGCCCCGGCCGGGCTGGATTCCCTGGCGCAGACCGCGACCTCGGTGGACCTGACCTGGACGGCGGTCACCGACGCCGCCTCCTACCGGGTGGGGCTGTCCACCGACGGCGGCAACACCTGGTCCGGGGTGTCCTCCGCGAACGGCGGCGAGCCCACCACCCCGTCAACCACGGTGGCCGGCCTGACCGCGTCGACCAGCTACCACTTCCGGGTGGCCGCGGTCGACGGAGCCGGGCAGATCGGTACCTGGTCCGGCGGTCTCGCCCAGGCGACGCCCGCCGTCTGATGCCGGCCCCGACGAGGCTGCTGTGCGCCCCCTGGGCCACCGAAGCCGACCTCCCAGACAGTCGCCCCACCCTCGACGTCGGGGTGTGGGACGAGCTGTGCTGGCAGGCGTCGGAACTCCTCTACCAGTTCTCCGGGCGGCAGTTCGCCGGGGAATGCGCATCGACCGTCGTCCTCGACGGCCCACACCGGGCCGGGTGTTGGCCGGTGTGGCGGCCGGACGGCGGCTGGCCCGTCGGCACCCTGCCGGCGCGGCCGGTCCGGGAGGGGTACGTGGTGGTCTCCCTCCCGGCCCCGCCCGTAGTCGCCGTGGACGCCGTCACCATCGGCGGCGACACCATCACCGGCTGGACCGTCCGATTGCCCGCCGGGCAGCTGGAACGCGCCGACGGCGCCCCCTGGCCCACCGACGGCACTGTCCGGATCACCTATCGGCACGGGATCGCCCCACCCACCGGCGGGGTCCGGTCCGCGATCAGCCTCGCCCTGGAGTTGGGGAAGGCCGCCGCCGGGGACGGGTCGTGCAAGCTCCCGAAGCGGATCACGAACGTCACCCGCGAAGGTGTGACGGTCGCGCTGATGGACGCCGGGGAGCACCTCGACAACCAGCGGACCGGCCTGCTGGACGTCGACACGTGGTTGTCGTCGGTGAACCCGTACCACCTGCAGCGGAGGGCGTCGGTGTGGTCACCGGACCGGCCCCGTACGAGAAGGGTCCCCACCTGATGCCGAACCCGTTCACCCCGAAGAACCGGCCCGCCCACCCCGAAGAACCGGCTGTCGTCCCGTCCCTGGTGGAGCTGGACGGCCTCTACAAGGCCGACCTGATCGAGCTGGCCCGCGGCCGGGGCCTCGACGACACCGGCACCCGGGCCGACCTGATCGGCCGCCTCGCCCCGTGATCGACGTCGCAGCTCCCGCCGTCCGGATCCTCGACGCCGTCGTGGCGCACTTCGAGGACCGCGGATGGGAGCTGCCCGCCCGCCGCTACGTCGCGGTCGGCGCGCAGCACGCCATCGCCGTCGACGACGAGCACCTCATCGTGTCCCTCGTCCAGATGACGCCGGGCGCCTCCGACACGACGGCCCGCGGCGGCGGCTACCCCGCCCGGGGTGCTTCGGCCACGATGATGCCCCGCGCCACCTACATGATCCGGCTCATGCGCTGCGTCGCGACCGTCGACGACGACGGCCACCCCCCGCCCGCCGCGACCCTCCACGCGGACGGGCTCCGGCTCCTCGCCGACCCCGGCCGGCTCCTGGACTCGGTGTACGCGTGGGCGGAAGCGGAGCCGCACAACGCGACCGTCACCCTCGGGCAGGTCGACCCGGAGGGCCCGGAGGGCGGCCTCGCCGGGCACATGCTGGCCGTCACCCTCGCCCCCGTCCAGGCGTGGCCCTGACGTGGGTACCCACGTCTACCCGGTGAAGATCCGGCTCCGTTCCGGTGGCGCCACAGTGGATCCGGCCCGGGTGCAGGCGTTCATCGACACGGAGCCCGGCATCGTCCGGGACCTGATGCGGCGCGCCGACAACGCCGCGAACTACCAGCGGCGGGCTTGCCCCCGGCATACGGGGCTGTTGCAGTCCACGATCCGGACGCAGCTGTCCCGCCGGCCCCGCCCGTCCGCGTCGGGCGGTTCCCGCCCCGCCGCGTTGGCGATCGCCGGTCGGGAGGGCCTGACCCCGTACCTGGGCTATGTTCTGAACGGGACGAACCCGCACGTGATTGTCCCGAACCGGGCGAAGGCGCTCCGGTTCGTGTCGGGCGGCCAGGTCCGTTTCGCTAAACGGGTTAACCATCCCGGCACTCGGGCTAAGCCGTTTGTGCAGGACTCGGCCCGCGCAGCACGCACCTAAACTTTACCGGCCCACCCGGTAACGTTCTGTCGGTCACCCCGATATGAGGGGTGAACCCCCCCCGACAGAGACGAGGCCCCCTGA
>JAKDNL010000445.1 GCA_030451825.1 Pseudonocardia sp.
GGACGGCTGGCAGATCGACGGACTCGCGCCGATGGGCGGCCTGCACGGCGGGCACGCCGCGGCGACCGTGGTGCCCATGTACGCCGTCGACCGGCTCGACGCCGCGGTCGCAGCGGTTCGTACGGCGGGAGGCACGGCCACCGACCCCGAGCCCCGCTCGTTCGGCGCCATGTCCTCGTGCACCGACGACCAGGGCACCCGCTTCCACCTCGGGGAGCTCTCACAGGACTGATCGAGCTGGCAGAGCCGCGGGAAGTCGTTTTGCGAGCCCCCCAGTAGTAGCCGCGATCGGCTCCGTCCTGCGGTCGCGGGTTGTCGCAGTTGGTCCCGGCCAGACCAGACGTCCGGCCAGGGAGGAGGTCTGGCATGACCGGAGGGCCGATCAAGGCGACCGGAGCGGACACCGCCGGTGTTTACGCCGTGGTGGAGTTCTCCGCGCCGCCCGACGACATACCGCCCCCGCGCCATCTTCATCGCCGCACCACCGAATCCTTCTATGTCATCGAAGGCGCGTTGAGCATCACGCTCGACGATCGGGAGGTACGCGCCGATGCAGGGTGCTTCGTCACCGTCGCGCCGGGGGTCGTACACACGTTCGCCGTGTGCGGCCCGGTGCCGGCCCGGTTCCTGGTGATCGTCTCCCCACCCGAGCTGCTCGGCTTCTTCGAGCAGATGCTCGACATGCCGGGCCGCGAACACCCCGGCCCGTACGATATCGAGATCGTCGAAGACGCCCGATAGACCATCGTGGAGCGGGACGGCGTATGCGGCAGGCCAAGCGACGCTGGAATCGGCTGAGTCCTTCAGACCGAGATGAGAAGCATCTTCGCGAGCACGCGCTGCACCTCGGCGAGTTCGCCATCAGACAGCGCGATCTCCGGCGCCGGCCTGCGAAAGCGCTGCACAGCTATCGTTCGAACCTGTTCGGTGATCACCCATCCACCGCCATCGGCGACTGGAACCCGATGCAGCCATCCAGGTCGATCTACCGACGTCAGCGGCAGCACCGACACCAGCGCGCGCCCGGTCAGGCGCAAGTGAAACGCTGAGGAGACGACCAGAGCGGGCCGGTCCTTGCCTTGCTCGCGACCGCGTACCGGGTCGAGGTCGCAGAACCACACCGAGCCAGGCTGAATGGACGGCCGGCTCAACTCGGCGACCACTCATCGGTGATTTGCGCGTCCGCCGCTGCCAGGTCCTCGGCTTCGGCGAGATAGTCGGCCCAGCCCTGCGGGTTGTCCGTCCGGTACCGCTCGACGGCCGCGAGCGCGGCGGCCTCCCAGTGTTCATCGAGCAGTCGCCGGATCGTCTCGTCGGCGCTCGCGCCTCCGAACTCCTCTCGTGCAAGACGCTGTACCTGCTCCCGCGTCTCATCACTCACACGCAACATGCCGTCAGTCTACAAGAGTGTATACGACTTCGTAAACCGATTTCGTAGAACCTTGGAGAGTCCCGCTGCGGGATCCCTCCGCGAGACCGATCAGCCCGTGTGGTCGGGGACTGGTCACGCGCGCTGTTCGCGCCGCCGCACGGCGTTGTCGTGCTTGCGTGCTGCGAACGCGTGGGCGTCGTCGAGGAACTGACGAACGTCGGGCCAGGTCGTCTCGGGGTTCAGCACGCACACCCAGTGATACCCACCGTAGACAGGATGGGGCATGACGACGTCGAGCACGGTCGTGTCGTGCTCGACGTCGGGACCAAAGAGCTCCTCGTAGCGAGGCTTGGGCAGACCAATGTTGAGGCGGAAGACACCGCGGCGATGGAGGTCGGACGCGGTGTCGTTGAAGTCGGAGTTGACGATGGTCGCCCAACCCTGGCGGGGGCGCTGCTCGTAGTCGCAGTCCGGGTCGTAGATGGCGAAGACGTCTCCGTTGGCCTCGATCATGCGAGTAGCGGAGTAGGCGGCGACGGTGGCACGAACTGCCTCGTAATCCATTTCCGCAACAGAGCACGATTCCATGATCACATGTGCGAGTCAAGTGACGCACATCACTCGGTTCGCATCGTTGCTGCTGCTCCGCCTTTCGTGCGGGCCGGCATCGGGGGTCTCACCCTCGGCGCCCGCGGGCCGCTCGTGCGGGAGCATGCGCCCCCTACTCGAAGGCTGGCGCTCCTGCGCCCGGTGGCGATCCCGCTGCGGGACAGCGGTGCTACACAGCCCGTCGTTCGGCGGTCAGCTCGCTTGGGGTGTCGCCGGTGTTGGTCGTCGCGCTCGGCTCGATCAGTAGGACCTCGGCGCCTTCGGCCGACACCGGCTGATGCGACACGCCACGCGGCACGACGTACACCTGGCCTGGCCCCAGCTCGACGTCGCCACCGTCCATCTTGATCGTCAGGGAGCCGCGCAGCACGAGGAAGAACTCGTCGGTCTCGGGATGGCTGTGCCGAGTGAACTCGCCCTGGGTCTTGACGACACGGACGTCATAGTCATTCAGCGATGCCACCGTGCGCGGTGCCCACGCCTCGTCGAACGTCGACAGCGCGCTGGCCAGATCTATCCGTCCGTCCATCACCTCAGGTTGTCCGGTCCGAGGTCGCGGCGCCAGTGCCCGTCGAGCGAGCGCGAGCCAATGATGATCTTTCGGTCGTGCTAGGTGGCTGGTGTCCAACGGCATGAACTGGCCAAACGATCAGTTGCGGTACGTAATCGCTGCAGGTCAAGACAGGTGATCATCACTACCGAATGTGACATTCCGCGAAAAACACCAGCCTCCTAGGCCGGGCAGAACCAACCGTCATCGACATGCTCGACCGTGACCGCGGGACCGTCGAAGTGACGACGGAACGTGAACGCCGAGAATGTCGGACCATGTCTGCGCAAATGTTCGAGACGCTCCTCGGCCTCGGGCACGCTCGGACGGTGACCGGCGGGAACCCACCACAGGACCATGTGCAGATCGAGTCGCTCGAACCACTCGCTGCGGCGACGCATCACCGCGAGATGCTCGGGATCCTCGTAGACGAAAGCGCGCATCGCCTCCAGGGACTCCCACACCGTGAGGTTGATGATGAGCTGCGGGTCGCCGCCGAAACCGCGCACCGCCGTTGCATCACCGTCCTCGGTCTGCATCCGCCACACGAAGCCCGACGCCCGGTCGGCGCGGGCGTTCACGGGATCGAGTGCAGCCACGAACTCCGCGAGCAGCGGCGCGTGGAGCGGCTCGCGCGCCAGCGCGATATTCACCTGGGCGAGCTGGTGTCTGGTCATCGTCAAGCAGTGTAGGGCCGGGCTGTGCCGACCTGTGCCGGTGAGAATCCCGGCGGCGGGGCAGAGTGCAGACCGCGATGATGGCGGCTATGGAGGTCACCGCCGTCGATCCGCGCGACCAGACGTGGGAGCTGGACCAGCCGCGCTACCGGGTCTACTTCCACGACGCCGTCGGGGCCACCGATGAGCACGAGGTCATGCGCGCGGACGTAGGGCAGGTGATCGCCTGGGCCGAGGCTCAGCGCGGTGAGCGCGCCTACGTGCTGTACGTCTGCGTTCCCCGCGACGGTCTCGGGCTGGTGCGTCTGGCGGGCGTCGACCCCCACGCTGCCGCGCCGTCCGTGTCGTCGTCTCCATGTCGAGGCGGCACCGAGCAGGAACCCTGACCGATCAGCGATCGCTCAGCGGTCAGCGGCTGCCACACTGAGCGAATGCCCGGGAACGAAATCAGGCCACCGCGCGAAGGCGGCCCACGCGCTCAAGGTGGGCGGCCGGCGACACAGTACGGCGCGATACAGGCCCTGCTGTCCTGGCAAAGCCTGGCGGGGGCGGTCAGTACGCCGTGCTGACGACAACACGGTCAGTCGGCTGCCCGTTCTCCCAAACGGGTCCGCATCCCCTTCCCTCGCGAAACTTCTGGGGTCTGTCGTGGCCGTGATCTGGGTGTACTGGCTGGGCTTCGTCGCCACCGTGGCCCTAGCCACGTACGTCTACCGTCGGCGATTTCCGGGTCGCTCGGTTGTTCCAGGAGTACTACTCGGACTTGCTGTCGGGCTGTTCTGGCCATTCGCGGTATGGCTCGTCATCGGCCTAGGTTGGTACTGGCGCGGCCGACCCGACCCCCGAGTCGCCGCAGCGGAGCTACAGCAGGCGCGCGGACTCGCGCAGCAGGCCGAGCACGAAGGCATGCTTGCGTCCGCGGCGTACTGGCAATCGGAAACCCAGCGGCTCGGCGCCCAGCAAGGACAAGCCCAGCCCCAGCAGAGAACCGGAGCGCGCGCCGGAACCATCATCGCCGTGTGCGCTGTTGCACAGTTCGCCACTCTGATGGCGTTCGGTGCCCTCGGTGCGCTGGCGGGCCTGCCGCCTGGCCAGCCAGAGCGCGTCACTGCCGCCGCACCGACCAGTGAACCCGCGGCGCCGTCGTCGAGCAGCCGGCGGGTCGCCGCCGCTCCGGTGGTGCCAGCCCCACCCCCGACCACGGTCGCTGCGGCGCCCGCACCGGAGGATCGTCCGGTGGTGACGCGGGTCATTGACGGTGACACGTTCGAGATCGGCCCGCGGACCATCCGGGTGCTGGGCATCGACTCCTGCGAGGCCAGCACGGACGCCGGGGACGCGGCGACCGCGCAGGCCCGGGCGCTGCTGCTGGCCGGGCCGATCACGCTCACCACCGAGCCAGGCGTGGGGAACGATCGCTTCGACCGGGAGCTGCGCTACGTCCAGCTGGCGGACGGTCGGGACTTCGGGACGGTGATGGTCGCCGCCTCCCACACCGCGGTGTATGAGGGCGAGAACGACGCGTCGCCGGACTACGTCGCGCAGCTGCGCGCGACGGACCCGAACGGCCGAACCTGCGACGAACCGGAGCCGGTGATCGTGCCGCCCCCGGCCGAGGACGAGGAATCCCAAGACACCGCCGACGTGCCCGACGTCAACGCCCCGAACCCCGACGTGCCCGACGGTGGCGGCGACGGCCGCGTCGGGCGAGACGGCGACGGCGACGGACTGTGCAACGAGAGCACCGTGCCGGTCCCCTGCTAGACCTCTTCCCCGCCGCTCCGCTGTAGGCAGTGCTCTGGCGGTCACCGGTGCGGCGGCGTGCTCCATGCCGCCACCGAAGGCGCCCCACTGATCGATCCCCAGCGGGAACGGACATGCCGCTTGGTCGGCGGCTCGCCCGGCGCTCCGACAGCCGTTCGGATTACGGGACGCTTGGAGCGCGCGTCATGACCCTGGTCCTTTACACCTTGCCAAGGCCATAAACTGTATTGTACGGTCCTCTCGTAGGTGCCAAGGTGTTGGGCTGACAAAGGGAGCAGGGCGTGAGCAAGCGCAGCGAGATCACGGCGGCGATACGCGAGGGCATCAAGGCGGGCCGTTGGAAGCCGGGCGAGCAGCTGCCGACGGTCTATGCAGTGTGCGAGGAGTTCAACGTCAGCACGAGCACGGCGGTCTACGGGATGCGCGACCTTGGCGATCTCGTAGATCCGCGTCAGGGCATGGGGTACTACGTGACCGCCAACGCGCCGGAGCTGTTGCAGGATGCGCGGCCGAGAGCAGTGGTCGAGGCGCACACCGCGCTGGTTGCGCTCCGAGACGAGCTCGACCAGGTGATCGCGCGGCTGGCGGCGTAGTACTGCGCCACCAGAGCGCCCCGGTCCTCGGCGGGGCCGGGCGCTCTGGTGGAGCGACAGTCTGGGACGGGAGCAAGCCGATGGCGTGCCGGTTCGGGATCCTTCTACGGGACGTCCTGCGCGCCCTACGGCTCCAGCAGTTCCGCGCCGTGCGACTCGAACAACGCACGCATGGCGACTGGACTGCGGTCGTCACTGGCGTGAATCGCCTCGACCAGCGCGTGCGTCCGCGCGCCCATGACCAGTACGTAGCGTGCGCGTTCGGGGTGGTCGTTCCAGAAGGTGTGCGCCGTTCCCCCAGGAACGATGACGGCTCCACCGGCGGACACTGCGATGACGTCATCGCCGACTTCGATCCCGACGCCAGCTGATCTGCCGTCGGGGTCGCAGGGCCTCGTGGGTGGCAGGCGCAGTTCACGCGAGGACCGCGTCGTCGGGCGTTCGGTCGGGACGTAGACCTCTCCAGGCGGCGTGC
>JAKDNL010000446.1 GCA_030451825.1 Pseudonocardia sp.
GCGTGCTCGGGCACGGTCTTGATGACCTCGCCCTTGACGAAGATCTGCCCCTTGCCGTTGCCGGAGGCGACGCCGAGGTCGGCCTCGCGGGCCTCCCCCGGGCCGTTCACGACGCACCCCATGACGGCTACCCGCAGCGGGACCTCCATCCCGGTCAGACCGGCGGTCACCTCGTCGGCCAGCTTGTAGACGTCGACCTGGGCGCGCCCGCAGGACGGGCAGGACACGATCTCGAGCTTGCGCGGGCGGAGGTTGAGCGACTGCAGGATCTGCGCGCCGACCTTGATCTCCTCGACCGGCGGGGCGGACAGCGAGACGCGGATCGTGTCGCCGATCCCCTGGCGCAGCAGCGCTCCGAACGCGACCGCGGACTTGATCGTGCCCTGGAATGCGGGCCCGGCCTCGGTGACGCCGAGGTGCAGCGGGTAGTCGCACTGCTCGGCGAGCAGCTCGTAGGCGCGGATCATGACGACCGGGTCGTTGTGCTTGACCGAGATCTTGATGTCGTGGAAGTCGTGCTCGGCGAACAGGCTCGCCTCCCACAGCGCGGACTCGGCCAGCGCCTCCGGGGTCGCCTTGCCGTGCTTCTCCATAAGACGCTTGTCCAGCGACCCGGCGTTGACCCCGATCCGGATCGGGGTGCCGTGGTCGCGCGCGGCGTGCGCGATCTCGCGGACCTGGTCGTCGAACTTGCGGATGTTGCCCGGGTTGACGCGCACGGCTGCGCACCCGGCCTCGATCGCGGCGAAGACGTACTTGGGCTGGAAGTGGATGTCGGCGATGACCGGGATCTGCGACTTGGCCGCGATGGCCGGCAGCGCCTCGGCGTCGTCGGCGGACGGGCAGGCCACGCGCACGATGTCGCAGCCCGACGCCGTCAGCTCCGCGATCTGCTGCAGCGTCGCGTTGATGTCCGAGGTCAGGGTGGTGGTCATGGACTGCACGGAGACGGGGTGGTCGGATCCGACGCCGACCGGCCCGACCTGCAGCTGGCGGGTCTTCCGGCGGGGCGCCAGGGTCGGCGCGGGCGCGGACGGCATACCCAGGGAGACGCTCACGACCCCGACTATCCCACCAGTGCATCGCGCACGCCGTTTCCCGTGTCGCGACGCACTCCCTCGGCGTCCGCGGACGGCTCCCTCGGGCCGGCGGTCACACGATCGGACCCCGCGACGACGACCGGGTGTGCCGGCACGCTGCCGGCTGCGACGCTGCGGAGCCCGAACCCCACGGCCCCAGGAGCGGATATGCGTCTCGAGGACCCGGTCGAGGGCGAGTTCGTCGACATCCTGTCGATGTTCCCGGAGGATCCCGACATGCTGACGACGATGTTCATCGAGAGCTCGGAGGAACGTCTGAAGCAGGCGGGCGGCACCCTGCCCGACGGCGTCCGGCTCTACCTGGCGCGGCTCGAGTCCCGTGGGATCGTCGCGCCCTGCGGAGGCGGCGACCCGGCCTGGGAACTGACCGCGACCGGTCGGCGGATCGCCGCCGACCGTCGGGCCGCGGAGGAACGCGGCGAGGACCGGACGCGTAGTCCGGCCGCCGCAGGCACGGCGGCCGCGCAGTCCGGCGACAGCGGCGAGGGCCCCGCGGCGACACCCCAGCCCCTCGTGTGCGGATATCGCGGCCGGGGCGGCGATATCCGCGCACGGGGGGTCAGGTGCGGCCCTGGTTCTCCTGGGCGTCCTGCAGGGTCGACGAGTGCGGCAGCCAGGTCGCCAGCTCGATCGGCCAGCCGTCGGCCTCCAGCGTCGCGAACACGGCCGGGTCGTCGTCGATGATCGAGGCGATCTTCCGAGTCCGGGCCAGGTCGCGCAGCACCTCGCGCTTGACGTAGCGGGCGGGACGGTGATCGTCGTCGGAGCGCATGTACAGCGGGCTGGTGGGCAGGTCGTGGCTCGCCAGCCAGCGCACGGTCAGGCGCCGGTTCCGTTCCGGGCGACCGGTCAGGTAGACGACGTCGTACTCGGTCAGTGCCTCGCGCAGCCGGTCGGCGCCCTCGTCGAGCAGGGGGTCGATGTCGGCGGCGGCGAAGAACCGCTCCCAGCGGTGCACGTCGAGGAAGTGCAGGCGATGCGTGACGTCGGCGAGCACGCCGTCGATGTCGAAGACCGCGATCGAGCGGGCTGTTCCGTTCGTTCCCCGGCTCATCCGAAAATGCGGATCGGGTTGAACAAGTCGGCGACCAGCAATATCCCGCTCCAGGCGATGAACACCACTGCCACCACCAAGGCCACGGGCAGCAGTTTCGCGACGTCGACCGGTCCGGGGTCGGGCCGGCCCATCAGGCGGCAGGCGTGCTTCTTGATCGACTCCCAGATGGCCGGGAAGATCTGCCCCCCGTCCAGCGGAGGGATCGGCAGCAGGTTGAACAGGAACAGAGAGATGTTCACCGCCGCCAGGAGCGTCAGGAAGAACGAGAGCTCGGCGAGCAGCGGCGCCTCCTGGGCGAGGATCTCACCCCCCAGGCGTGACGCACCGACGATGCCGACCGGGCCGTCCTGGTCACGCTCCTCGCCCAGGAAGGCGGCGCCGAACAACGCGGGCACCCGCGAGGGCAGCTCGACGATCGCCTGCCCGGTATGCGAGATGATCGTCCCCATCTCGTCGACGACCGCGCCGGCGTCCTGGCGCACGTAGTCACCGGGCAGTAGCCCCACTCCGAGGAAGCCAGCCGGCACCGTGGCCTCGGGATCGTTGAAGTCCTGCACCTGGTTCTCGATGACGGTGGTCGGCAGGTCCAGACGCTGCCCGTCGCGCTCGACCGTCACCAGGGTCGGGCCGGACGCGACACGGATGGCCTCGCGCAGCGCACGTCCGTCATTCGGGCCGAAGCTCTGCCCGTTGAGGGCGACGATCCGGTCGCCGGCCCGGAACCCGGCCTCCGCGGCCGGAGTCGGGGCGGCGCCGGGCGCGCAACCGGCATCGACCGGAGCGCTCGCCGGCAGAACGCAGGCACTGACGGAGCCGACCTGGGTCCCCTCCTGCTGCACTCCGATCCCCATCAGGACGACGGCGAACAGACCGATCGCCAGGATCAGGTTCATGAACGGCCCACCGAACATCACCACGATCCGCTTCCACGGCGAGCGCATCCAGAACTGGCGGTCCGCGTCCTCGGGCAGCACGTCCATCGCGGACTGCTGACGGGCGTCGTCCATCAGGCCCTGGAACGGGCCGGTCCGACGGCTGCGGCCCAGGTTTCCGCTGCCCTTGGCCGGCGGGATCATGCCGATCATGCGGACGTAGCCGCCCATCGGGATCGCCTTGATCCCGTACTCGGTTTCGCCGACCTTGCGCGACCACACCGTCTTGCCGAACCCGACGAAGAACTCCGGGACCTTGATCCCGAACCAGCGGGCGGTGACGAAGTGCCCGAGCTCGTGCCAGGCGATGGAGATCAGGATCCCGGCGAAGAAGATCACGATCCCGAGAACGGTCATCAGCATGTGGGGCTCCCCGTCCCCGCCCGCTCGCGGGCGTGCACACGGGCCCACTCCTCGGCAGCCAGCACGTCCGCCACGGTAGCGGGGTCGCGCGTCCACCCGTCGGCGGCGTCCAGGGTCTCCGACAGCCGGTCGGTGATATCGGTGTACCCGATCGCCCCGGCCACGAACGCCTCGACGAGCTCCTCGTTCGCGGCGTTGAGCACCGCCGGCAGGCAGCCCCCGGCCTCTCCCGCGGCACGCGAGAGCGCGACGCCCGGGAACGCGTCGTCGTCGAGCGGCTCGAACGTCCAGCTCTGCGCGGTGTCCCAGGTGCACGGCGCGGCGGCGCCGGCGACCCGGTCCGGCCAGGCCAGGCCGAGCGCGATCGGCAACCGCATATCCGGCGGGGAGGCCTGGGCGATGGTGGAGCCGTCGGAGAACGTGACCATCGAGTGCACGATCGACTGCGGGTGCACCGTGACGTCGATCCGGTCGTAGGGCACGCCGAACAGCAGGTGCGCCTCGATCAGCTCCAGGCCCTTGTTCACCAGGGTCGCCGAGTTGATCGTGACGACCGGGCCCATCGCCCAGGTGGGGTGCTTGAGCGCCTCGGCCACCGTGACCCCGGTCAGGTCGGAACGGGAGCGGCCGCGGAACGGGCCGCCGGACGCGGTCAGGACCAGGCGCGCCACCTCGTCTGCGCTTCCCGCGCGCAGGCACTGGGCCAGCGCCGAGTGCTCCGAGTCGACCGGCACGATCTGCCCCGGCGCGGCCGCGGAGAGCACCAGCGGACCGCCCGCGACCAGCGACTCCTTGTTCGCCAGCGCCAGCGTCGACCCGGCCGCCAACGCGGCCAGCGTCGGGCCGAGCCCCCGGGAGCCGGTGATCCCGTTCAGCACGACGTCGGCGCGCGAGCCGGCGACCAGCTCGGTGGCGGCGTCCGGCCCGTCGAGGACCTCGAGACCGGGGACGGCGGCGCGCAGCTCGGCGGCCGCCGCGGCGGAGGAGACCGCCACCCGGGGCACCCGGTGCGCGCGGACCTGCTCGGCGAGCAGCGCCACGTCGGAGCCCCCCGCGGCCAGCCCGGTCACGGTGAACCCGCCCGCCGTCGCCACGACGTCGAGGGCCTGGGTGCCGATCGACCCGGTGGACCCGAGGATGAGCAGTGAGCGCGGCTCGCCGGGATGGGCGCCGGCGGAGCGGGCATCGGCGCCGCCGTGGGAGGGGACGGGCGGAGGTGTGGTGGACTCGGTCATCACCGCACATCATCCTCGCGGCGCCGTTGTGCGACCATGTGACCTCGTCGGTACGGTTCGATCTGGAGGATGCACGTGGCGAGCAACTCGCGGGAGGTCGCCGTCCGGTCGGGCGTCGACCCCGAGGAAGAGCCCTCGGTCGACTGGGGCTGGCACGCCACGTTCCCGAACGGCACGAAGATCGCCGGTGTGTTCTCCGGGATCGCGCTGCTCCTGATGTTGATCGGGCACCCCGTCAGCTGGACCGAGATCCTCTACATGGCGATCCCCGCGATCGCCCTGATCGCCGGTGTCATCTGGAGCGTCCGCCGCAAGCGTCACGCCTGGCGACGCTGACCCCGGTTCCCTCGTGGCCGGCGACAAGGCGGGCGAACCGGTCGAGCTGACGATCGGCGACCGCATCGTACGCCTGTCCAGCCCGGACCGGGTCTACTTCCCGGCCCGCGGCGAGACGAAGCTCGACCTCGCCCGCTACTACGAGTCCGTCGGCGAGGGCATCGTGCGCGCGCTGCGCGACCGGCCGTGCATGATGCACCGCTTCCCCACCGGCGTGACCGGGGACAAGGTGCACCAGAAGCGGCTCCCGCGCGGCGCCCCGGACTGGGTGCGCACCGTGCGGGTGCACTTCCCCCGCTACAACCGCAACGCCGACGAGCTGTGCGTTCAGCATCCGGCCGACGTCGTGTGGGCGGTACAGATGGCGTGCGTCGAGTTCCACCCCTGGAACTCCCGGGCCGCCGACGTCGAGGCGCCGGACGAGTGGCGGATCGACCTGGACCCGATGCCGGAGACCAGCTACGCCGACGTCCGCCGGGTCGCGCACGTCGCGCACGAGGTGCTCGACGAGCTGGGCGCCACCGGGTTCCCGAAGACCTCCGGCGGCAAGGGCCTGCACGTCTACGTCCGGATCCCGCCCGAGCACGGGTTCGCCGACGTCCGGCGCGCGGCGCACGCGTTCGCCCGCGAGGTGGGACGGCGCACGGCGCTGGTGGACCTGCACTGGTGGCGCAAGGACCGCGACCCGGCATGCGTGTTCGTCGACTACAACCAGAACGCCCGCGACCACACGATCGCCTCGGCCTACTCGGTGCGCGGCGTGCCGGAGGCGCGCGTCTCCGCACCACTGCGCTGGGACGAGATCGACGACGCCGACCCGGGCGACTTCACGATCGCCACCATGCCGGCCCGCTTCGCCGAGCTGGGCGACCTGCACGCCGGCATCGACGACTCCGCCTTCGACATCGCCCCTCTCCTGGAATGGGCCGACCGGGACGCGAGCGACGGCGCCGCACCACCCCCCGAGGACGACCTCCCCGACCTCGACCGCCCCTG
>JAKDNL010000034.1 GCA_030451825.1 Pseudonocardia sp.
AAACCAAAAAGATACTAGCTCGACACACTGTTGAGTTCTCAAAAGACACCCGCACTCGGATCCGCCACCTCGAGGAGGCCGGTCTTCCGGGGCTGTCAGATCGTTGCACCGAGCTTTCCGGCGGCAACTCTCTCATACTAGTTGTACCAGACCGCAGTGTCAACCTTTGATTCTGGTCGCCCTGGATGTCTGACCCTGAGGCCGGACTTCGGGGCTCGCCACCTCGGGGCCGGGTGGAGCAGTGGGCCGGTGTTCCGTCCCGCTTCGCTCTCTCCGTCCCGTCTTGGCGACAAAGAGAAAGTTACAGGGTGCCGTACGGGGCTTTGAAACCGGGGGGTCGTTCTCGTGATCTCCGCAGGTCACGGCCCCTTTTCGCCGGGCTTCGGGGAGCGGTGGCCCGGTCAGCTCCCGACGCGCACCCCGGCGAGGTTGCGCTTCCCCCGCCGCAGGACGAGCCATCCGCCGTCGAGCACGTCGTCCGGGCCGGGCGTCCACGACTCGTCGGCGACCTTCGCGTTGTTCACGTAGGCCCCGCCCTCGTTCACCGCACGGCGGGCCGCACCCCGGCTCTCGACGAGTCCGGTGGACACGAGCAGATCGACGATCGTCGGGGGCTCCCCCGGGGCCATGTCCGCGACCGGCACCTCGGCCAGCGCGGCGCCGAGGGTGGCCGCGTCGAGCTCGCGCAGCTCGGCCCGCCCGAAGAGCGCCTGGCTCGCGGTCGTCACCTGATCCGTCTGTGCCCGCCCGTGCACCAGCGTGGTGAGCTCCTCGGCCAGGCGGCGTTGGGCGGACCGTAGATGGGGGCGCTCGGCCAGGTCCTCGGCGATCGCGTCGATCTCCTCGCGCCCGAGGAAGGTGAACAGGCGCAGGAAGTGCAGCGCGTCGGCGTCGGCGACGTTCACGAAGTACTGGTACCAGGCGTAGGGGCTGGTCCGCTCCGGGTCCAGCCAGACGTTGCCGCCCCCGGTGGACTTCCCGAACTTGCGGCCTTCGGAGTCGGTGACCAGCGGCGTGGTCAGGGCGTGCACGTGGGCGGACTCCACCCGCCGCACCAGCTCGACCCCCCCGATGATGTTGCCCCACTGGTCGGAGCCACCGATCTGGAGCGTGCAGCCGTGGCGCCGGTATAGCTGCAGGTAGTCCTGCGACTGCAGCAACAGGTAGCTGAACTCGGTGTAGGACATCCCGTCCGCGGCCAGGCGGCGCTTGACCGTCTCCCGGGCGAGCATCGTGTTCACCGGGAAGTGCTTGCCCAGATCCCGCAGGAACTCGAGCACCCCCTGGTTGCCGGTCCACTCCAGGTTGTTGACGGTCAGTGCGCCGGTCGGCGAGCCGTCGAACTCCACGAAGCGTTCCAGCTGCCCGCGGATCAGTCCCGTCCACTGCTCGACCGTCGCGAGGTCGTGCAGGTTGCGCTCCCCCACCTCGCGCGGGTCGCCGATCAGGCCGGTGGCCCCGCCGGCCAGCACGATCGGCCGGTGCCCGGCGTCCTGGAAGCGGCGCAGCGTCAGCATCTGCACCAGGTGACCGGCGTGCAGGCTCGGCGCCGTCGGGTCGAACCCGGCATAAAGGGTGACCGGGTCCGGCCCGGCCAGCTCGCGGGCCAGCGCGTCGCGATCGGTGCTCTGCGCGATCAGGCCGCGCCACTCCAGCTCGTCCAGGATGTCCGTACTCACGGTACCAATCATGGTCCCCTGTGCGTCCACGATGCGCTCGGGTTCCCGGCACCGGAGCACGGCCCGTCTCAGCTTGCCGCGGCGGCGAGCTTCTTCGGCAGCGTGTCGAGCACCGACGGCAGGCTGAGCACGCTGGAGAACGACAGCGCCGCGGCCTCGGTGTCGTCGAGTGTGACGACACGGTTCTCCTGCACCACCTGCAGCGCCGGGTAGCCGGGCTGGGACTGGAACGCCGTCCGCTCGGCCTCCGAGCTCGTGATCAGCACAACGACGTCGGCCTGGTCGAGTTGCCCGAGCTGCTCGGTACTCAGACTCCCGTAGAACTGGTCCCCGGCGTTCTGGTCGAACGCCGGCACCCCGCGCATCCCGAGCGCGGAGAAGAACCGGGCGCGAAGGTCCTGCGGACCCCACACGAAGTACTCGGACTGGCTCGCGGTGCTCGGCCGGACGCCGGCGACGGTCTTGCCGTCGAGCTGCGGGAACTGGGCCTTCGTCTGCGCGATGCGGGCCTCCAGGTCGCTGACGAGCTTGTCCGCCTCGGCCTGCTTTCCCAGCGCCTGGCCGGTCATGCGGGTCGCGTCCTGCCACGGTGTCCCGTAGTCCACGAAACCGGCGGGTCCGGCGATCGTCGGGGCGATCTGGGAGTAGGTGTCGTACTGCGCCTGGGTGAGCCCGGCCGAGATGCCGATGATCAGGTCCGGGCGCAGTGCCGCGATCTGCTCGGTACTGACCTCTCCCTGCGCCAGGACCTGCGGCTGCGCCCCGCCCAGGCGGTTCTGCGCCCACGGCCAGGTCGCCGAGGGCTGGTTGCCGGTGAACTCACGGATCCCGACCGGCACCACACCGAGCGCCAGAATCGCATCCTGGTCGGTGTAGCCGAGCGAGACGACCCGCTGCGGCGCGGCCGGGACCTCGGTCTGCCCGTACTTGTGGGGCACGGTGACCGGGAACGCCCCTCCCGATGTGCCACCGCCGCCACCTCCAGCGGGGGCCGGCTCGGGCTCGGACCCGCACGCGGCGAGCAGTCCCCCTCCCAGCACGAGGGCGGCGAGAGCGAGGACGAGACGGACGGGGAGCGAGCGGGTCCGGACCGCGGAGGCGTCGTGCACGGGCTGAGGCTAGGCTGCCCTGCGCCTCAGGTCGAGGGCCTGCGGGCCCGGACACGTCCCGGCCGGTACGCACTCACGGCGGGCGACCCGTCGATCCAGTACCGCCACGGCAGATCGGCGGCGGCCGCGACGCCCACCCGGGGTCCGGTACGGATCGACGACGCCGCCGGCGGGGGCTCCGCCCGTATCCGGACCCGCGACGCCGGGTCGCTCACGTCCAGCCCGTTGTCGTCGCGGGTGAGGCCGAGCAGCGACGCCATCCGGGCCGGTCCGCGGGCCAGGTCCGCGTCCGTGCGCGCGGTCGGGCGACGGGCGCGGGCCAGGTCCGGGTCGGACAGCAGCTCGCCGGCGCGCAGCAGGACCGCTCCCGCGACGCCGTCGACGAGGCAGGACACGTTCGCGCAGTAGTGCATGCCGTAGACGAAGTACACGTAGAGATGCCCCGCCGGGCCGAACATCACGGCGTTGCGCGGGGTCCGGCCGCGGTAGCAGTGCGACGCCGGGTCGTCGGCGCCGCGGTAGGCCTCGACCTCGACGAGGCGCACCGCGACCGGCCCCTCCTCGGTGTCGGCCTCGAGGGTGCAGCCGAGCAGACGTTCCGCGGCCGGCAGGACGTCCACGGCCAGCTCGGCGCGGTCGAGCAGGGGTGCGGAGCCGCCCTCGTACGCGGCGGAGCCCGGCCGGTCAGACCGGCCGGGCTCCCCCGGGGTCGTGCGTCCCACCTACCGGCGCGCCAGCGCCAGCTTCAGGCAGACCACGACACCGGCCATCGCGTTCTCGATCTCGTCGAGCGGCGGCAGCGTCGGGGCCAGGCGGATGATCGCGTCCTGCGGGTCCTTGCCGTAGGGGTGCGTCGCCCCGGCCGGGGTGAGCGCGATGCCGGCCTCCGCGGCCAGCCGCACGACCTCCGAGGCGAGACCGTCGGGCACCGTCAGGTTCACGAAGTAGCCACCCTTGGGGTGGGTCCAGCTGACCCCGGCGGTGTCGCTGAACGCGTCGGCGAGCAGCCGCTCCACCATCGCGAACTTGGGTGCGATCAGCTCCCGGTGCGCGGCCATGTGCGCGCGCAGGCCCGCACCGTCGCGCAGGAACTGCGCGTGCCGCAGGTGGTTGACCTTGTCCGGGCCGATCGTGCGCTTGGCCGTCAGCTTCAGCCACCAGTCGACGTTGGCCTGCGAGGCGCCGAAGAACGCCACTCCCGCGCCGGCGAGGGTGATCTTCGAGGTGGACCCGAAGACGAACGGGCGGTCCGGGTTGCCTGCCTCGGCTGCCAGCGTGAGAACATCCGCGATCTCCACCTCGTCGGTCGTCAGGTGGTGCACCGCGTAGGCGTTGTCCCACATGATCCGGAAGTCCGGCGCGGCCGTCGGCACGGCGGCGAGCCGGCGGACGGTCTCGTCGGAGTAGACGGCGCCGTCCGGGTTGGAGTACTTCGGCACGCACCAGATGCCCTTGATCGACGGGTCGTCCGCGACGAGCCGCTCGACCACGTCCATGTCCGGTCCGTCGGCCGTCATCGGCACCGTGACCAGGTCGATGCCCAGCCGCTCGCAGACGCCGTAGTGCCGGTCGTAGCCGGGCACCGGGGCGAGGAACGCGACCCGGCCGGCATCGACCCAGCGGGTGGGGGCACCGGGCAGCGCGTTGAGCAGGGCGTTGACCAGCGTGTCGTGCATCAGCTCGAGGCTGCCGTTGTTGCCCGCGATCAGCTGCCCGACCGGGACCTGCAGGAACGGCGAGAAGATCTCGCGCAGCTCGGGAAGGCCCAGCGCTCCGCCGTAGTTGCGGGTGTCCGTGCCGCCGGCGGACTTGTGGTTGCCGGCGCCGGGCAGGTCCAGGATCGGCGCGGCCAGGTCGAGCTGCTCGGACGAGGGCTTGCCTCGGGTCAGGTCGAGCTTGAGACCCTGCGCCTTCAGCTCCTCGTAAGCAGCTGTGGGGGCGGCTGCGGGGTCGGTCATGCGGTTCCTCCGGTGAACTCTCGGGCCCCTGCGGCGGTGCGGCACAGGGTGTCCAGCTGCTCGGCCACGCGGTCGCCCGCGGTGCCTCCGCGCGCGTTCCGCGACGCGATGGAGCCTTCCACGGTCAGTACGTCGCGCACACTCGGGTTCAGCGCCGGGTGCACGCCGGTCAGCTCGTCGTCGGTGAGATCGGCCA
This sequence comes from Pseudonocardia sp., assembly GCA_030451825.1. Classification (GTDB taxonomy): domain Bacteria; phylum Actinomycetota; class Actinomycetes; order Mycobacteriales; family Pseudonocardiaceae; genus Pseudonocardia. The sequence continues at coordinate 4,943 of JAKDNL010000034.1, forward strand.
GGCCGACGCCGCGGGCCTCGGCTGCGCGGACGCACCCGCCGGCGGCCTCGTGCGCCACCCGGAACGGGACGCCCTGGCGGACCAGCCACTCGGCGACGTCGGTGGCCAGGGTGAACCCGGCCGGGGCCAGCTCGGCGAGGCGGTCGGTGTGGAACTCCAGCGTCGCGACCATGCCGGCGACGGCCGGCAGCAGCAGGTCCAGCTGCTCGACGGAGTCGAACAGCGGCTCCTTGTCCTCCTGCAGGTCCCGGTTGTAGGCCAACGGCAGGCCCTTGAGCGTGGCCAGAAGCCCGGTCAGGTTCCCGACCAGCCGGCCGGACTTGCCGCGTGCGAGCTCCGCGACGTCCGGGTTCTTCTTCTGCGGCATGATCGAGCTGCCGGTGGAGTACGCATCGTCGAGGGTCACGTAGGAGAACTCCGCGGTCGCCCAGACGATCACTTCCTCGGCCAGCCGGGACAGGTCCACGCCGATCATCGCCAGTACGAACGCGGCCTCCGCGGCGAAATCCCGCGACGCCGTGCCGTCGATCGAGTTCTCCGACGACGAGTCGAAGCCCAGCTCCGCGGCCACGGCCTCGGGGTCCAGCCCGAGCGACGAGCCGGCGAGCGCACCCGACCCGTACGGCGACACGGCGGCCCGGCGGTCCCAGTCGCGCAACCGGTCCACGTCGCGCAGCAGGGCGTGCGCGTGCGCGGCCAGGTGGTGGGAGAGCAGCACCGGCTGGGCGTGCTGCAGGTGCGTGCGGCCCGGCATCGCCGCGGCCGGGTGCGCCTGGGCCTGGGCCACCAGCGCGTCGACGACGTCGAGGACACCGGAGGCGACCCGGCGGGTCGCGTCGCGCAGCCACATCCGGAACTGGGTGGCGACCTGGTCGTTGCGCGAGCGCCCGGCGCGCAGCTTGCCGCCCAGGTCCGGTCCGGCCCGCTCGATCAGCCCGCGCTCCAGGGCCGAATGCACGTCCTCGTCGTCCGGAGCGGGGCCGAACGCACCGCTCTCGACGTCGGCGCCGAGCTTGGCCAGGGCGTCGAGCATGCCGGTGAGCTCGTCGTCGCTCAGCAGCCCGGCCTTCGCGAGCACCCGGGCGTGCGCCTGCGAGCCGCGGACGTCGTACGGAGCGAGCCGCCAGTCGAAGTGCGTGGACTTGCTCAGGGCGGCCAACGCGTCGGCCGGGCCGGACGCGAACCGGCCACCCCACAACCCGGAGCCCGCGGGAATGCTCGTCATCAGTCGGTACCCGATTCCAGCGCCGCGTCGTCGAGGGACGTGCCGTGACCGCGCGCGCCGGTCTCGGCGCCGTCACGGGCCGCCGCGATCCGGTCGAAGCCACCCGAGGGCAGCTCGCCGAAGAGCGTGCCGTGCTCGACGAGCACCGTCCCCTGCTCCTGCGGCTGCCCGGCGTAGACCTCCAGCTTGGCGCGCGAGTCGGCGATGTCGAGATTGCGCATGGTGAGCTGGCCGATCCGGTCCGTGGGTCCGAACGCGGGGTTCTCCACCCGCTCCATCGAGAGCCTGTCCGGGTGGTAGGAGAAACCGGGCCCCTCGGTGTCGAGGATCGAGTAGTCGTCACCACGGCGCAGGCGCAGCGTGACCGTGCCGGTCACGAGCGAGGCGATCCAGCGCTGGATGGCCTCGCGGACCATCAGCGCCTGCGGATCGAGCCAGCGCCCCTCGTAGAGCAGCCGGCCCAGCTTGCGGCCGTCGGCGTGGTAGTTGGCCACGGTGTCCTCGTTGTGGATCGCGTTGAGCAGCCGCTCGTAGGCGATGAACAACAGCGCCATCCCGGGCGCCTCGTAGATGCCGCGCGACTTCGCCTCGATGATCCGGTTCTCGATCTGGTCGGACATGCCCAGCCCGTGGCGCCCGCCGATGGCGTTGGCCTCCAGCACGAGGGCGACCTGGTCGTCGAACCGCTTGCCGTTGATCGCCACCGGATACCCGGCCTCGAACGTGACCGCGACATCCTCGGTCCCGATCTCGACGGACGGGTCCCAGAACTTCACGCCCATGATCGGCTCGACGGTCTCCAGGGACACGTCGAGGTGCTCGAGCGTCTTGGCCTCGTGCGTCGCACCCCAGATGTTGGCGTCGGTGGAGTACGCCTTCTCGGCCGCGTCCTTGTAGGGCAGCCCGCGGGCGGTGAGCCACCTGCTCATCTCGTCGCGTCCGCCCAGCTCCTGGACGAAGTCGGCGTCGAGCCACGGCTTGTAGATGCGCAGCTCGGGGTTGGCCAGCAGGCCGTAGCGGTAGAACCGCTCGATGTCGTTGCCCTTGAAGGTCGACCCGTCGCCCCAGATGTTCACGCCGTCGGCCTGCATCGCCCGCACCAGCAACGTCCCGGTGACGGCGCGGCCCAGCGGCGTGGTGTTGAAGTACGTCCGGCCTCCCGACCGGAGGTGGAACGCACCGCAGGCCAGCGCGGCCAGACCCTCCTCGACCAGCTGCGGCCGGATGTCGACCGCGCGGGCGATCTCCGCGCCGTACTCCTTCGCCCGCGTCGGCACCCCGGAGATGTCGCGCTCGTCGTACTGACCGAGGTCAGCGGTGTAGGTGCACGGGATCCCGCCCTTGTCGCGCATCCAGGCGACCGCCACGGAGGTGTCGAGGCCTCCGGAGAAGGCGATGCCGATGCGCTCGCCCTTGGGAAGGGAGCTCAGGACCTTACTCACGGGATGGATGCTCCTTTGTCTAGGAGTTCGCGCAGCAGCGCGACGAGTTGGGCGCCGGTGAGGGGCTCGCGGGCGACCACGATGATCGTGTCGTCGCCGGCGATCGTGCCGACGACGTCGTGCAGTGCGGCCCGGTCCAGCGCGCTGGCCAGGTAGTGCGCGGCACCGGGCGGGGTGCGCAGCACGGCAAGGTTCCCACTCGCGTCCGCGGACACGAGCAGCTCCCCCAGTAAGCGCGCGAGCCTGGTGGTGCCGCCCTGGGGCGGGTGGGAGACGCCGAAGCCCGGGCTTCCGTCCTCCGGGATGCGGTAGACCGGTGTCCCGCCGTCGGCGCCGCGCAGCTTCACCGCGCCCAGCTCGTCCAGGTCGCGCGAGAGCGTGGCCTGGGTGGTGTCGATGCCGTGATGCTCCAACAGCACGAGCAGCTCCCCCTGGCTGTGCACCGCCCGCTGCCAGATCAGGTCGACGATCGTGGCCTGCCGCGCGGCCCGGGTCGCGGTGCCGGGCCGGGCCGTCGCCCGTCCGGGCCGGTCCTCGCCGCCCCGGTCCGGTTCCTCGGGGTCGGGCGGACTCTGCCGGGCCGCCGTCATCGTCGGAGCAGCCATGTCAGCAGCGCCTTCTGCGCGTGCAACCGGTTCTCCGCCTCGTCCCAGACCGCGCTGGCCGGGCCGTCGAGCACCTCGTCGGTGATCTCGTCGCCGCGGTGGGCGGGCAGGCAGTGCAGCACGACCGCCCCCGCGGCCGCGCGTCCGAGCAGATCGGCGTTGAGCTGGTAGGACCGGAACGGCTCGGTCCGGTCCATGCCGTCGTCCTCCTGCCCCATCGAGACCCAGGTGTCGGCGACAAGCACGTCGGCCCCGGCCACCGCGGCGTGCGGGTCGGCGATCAGGGTCACCGAGCCCCCGGCGGCGTGCGCCCGGCTCTTCGCGTCCCGCAGCACGTCCGGGTCGGGGGTGAAGCCGACCGGTGCCGCGATCCGCACGTGCAGACCCGCCGTCGCACCGCCGAGGAGCAGTGAGTGCGCCATGTTGTTCGCCCCGTCGCCGAGGTAGGCCAGCGTCAGCCCGGCCAGGCGGCCGAAGCGCTCCCGGATCGTCTGCAGGTCCGCCAGTACCTGGCAGGGGTGGAACAGGTCGGTGAGCGCGTTCACGACCGGGACCCGGGAGACCGATGCCATCGCCTCGATCCGCTCCTGGCCCGAGGTGCGCCACACGATCGCGTCCACGTAGCGCGACAGCACCCGCGAGGTGTCCTCGATCGTCTCCCCCCGGCCGAGCTGGCTGGTCGTGCCGTCCAGGATCACCGGCGTCCCGCCCAGCTCGCCGATACCGACCTCGAACGACACCCGGGTGCGGGTGGAGGACTTGTCGAACACCACGGCGACCGACCGCGGACCGGACAGCGGCCGGTGGGCGAACCGGTCGGCCTTCATCGCCGCGGCCAGGTCCAGCACCTCGAGCTGCTCCTGCGGCGACAGGTCGTCGTCGCGCAGGAAGTGGCGCACCATCACCGGTCCTCCTGTCCGGACGGCCGGGACCGGTCCAGGATCCCGGGCAGCGCGCCCAGGAACTCGGCGGCGTGGGCGTCGGTCAGCGTCAGCGCCGGCGCGATCCGCACGCGGTCCGGTACGGCGTTGTTGACCAGATAGCCCGCCTCCCGCGCCGCGGCGGCGACCTGCGCGGACACCGGTTCGGACAGGCCGACACCGAGGAGCAGACCGGCGCCGCTGACGTCGGTGACCAGCGGGTGCCCGAGCCCCTCGATGCCCGCGGCGATCTCCTTGCCGAGCCGGTCGACGTGCGCGAGCAGGCCCTCGTCGGCGATCGTCGCCAGCACGGCGAGCGCGGCCGCGCAGGCCACCGGGTTCCCGCCGAACGTGGTGCCGTGCTGACCGGGTTCGAGCAGCGAGGCGGCGTCGCCGATGCCGATGCACGCGCCGATCGGCAGCCCGCCGCCCAGGCCCTTGGCCAGGGTGATCACGTCCGGGACGACGCCCAGCGGCTGGTGGGCGAACCACGCCCCGGTGCGGCCGATCCCGGTCTGCACCTCGTCGAGCACCAGCAGCGCACCCCGCTCGGCGGTGATCCGCCGGGCCTCGGCGAGATAGCCCTCGGGCGGCACGATCACTCCGGCCTCGCCGAGGATCGGCTCCAGGAACACCGCAGCGGTGTCGGTGCCGACGGCGGCGTCGAGCGCATCGACGTCGCCGAACGGGATGTGCGAGACCCCGCCCGGCATCGGCTCGAACGGCGCCCGCTTACCCGGCTGGCCGGTGAGTGCGAGAGCGCCCATGGTACGGCCGTGGAACGCGTTCTCGCAGGCGATGATCTGCGGGCGTCCGGTCAGGCGCGCGATCTTGAACGCGGCCTCGTTGGCCTCGGTGCCGGAGTTGCCGAACAGCACCCGCGCGTCGGACCGGCCGAGCAGCCCGAGCAGACGCTCGGCCAGCTGCAGCGGCGGCTCGGTGATGAAGAAGTTCGACGTGTGACCCAGCGTCGAGATCTGATGGGTCACCGCCTCGACGATCGCCGGGTGTGCGTGGCCCAGGGCGTTCACCGCGATCCCGGCGTAGAGGTCCAGGTAGCGGCGGCCCTCGGCGTCCCACACCTCGGCCCCGGAACCGCGGACCAGCGTCAGCGGCGGGGTGCCGTAGTTGTTCATCAGCGCGGCCTGCCAGCGCTGCGCGTTGGTCGCCGGGGCGTTGGTGGCCGGGGCGTTGGTCGGCCGGGTCATGACGGGACCACCATCGTTCCGACTCCCTCGCTGGTGAAGACTTCGAGCAGGACCGAGTGCGGCACCCGCCCGTCGATCACATGTGCCTGTCCGACCCCGCCGTGCACCGCGCGCAGGCAGGCCTCCATCTTCGGCGCCATCCCGCTCTCCAGCCGGGGCAGCATCGGCTCCAGCTCGTCCGCGGTCAGCGACGTGATGATCGACTCGGGATCGGGGTAGTTCGCGTAGAGGCCCTCGACGTCGGTGAGCACGACGAGCTTGGCCGCGTCCAGGGCGCTCGCCAGCGCCGCGGCGGCGCTGTCGGCGTTGATGTTGTGCACCTGCCCGTCGACGTCCGGTGCGACGCCGGCCACGACCGGGATCCGCCCGGCCGCGACGATGTCGAGCACCGCGTCCGGGTTCACCCGCGTCACGTCGCCGACCAGCCCGATGTCGATCGGCTCGCCGCCGACCAGGGCCGTGCGCTTCTCCGCGGTGAGCAGGCCCGCGTCCTCGCCGGAGAGCCCGACGGCCAGCGGCCCGTGCTGGTTGATCAGGCCGACGAGCTCGCGCCCGACCTGCCCGACCAGCACCATCCGCACCACGTCCATGGTCTCCGGCGTGGTCACGCGCAGCCCGCCGCGGAACTCGCCCGGCAGGCCCAGGCGGGTGAGCATGGAGCTGATCTGCGGGCCGCCGCCGTGCACGACGACGGGGTGGATGCCGGCCAGGCGCAGGAACACCATGTCCTCGGCGAACGCCTGCTTGAGATCGTCGTCGATCATCGCGTTGCCGCCGTACTTCACGACGACCACCCGGCCGTGGAAGCGCTTGAGCCACGGCAGGGCCTCGGCCAGGACGGCGGCCTTCTCCCCCGCGCGCTTGATCCGCGCGGGCGTGTCCGGTGTCGGTTCAGGAGGAGTAGGCACTGTTCTCCTCCACGTAGGCGTGCGACAGGTCGGTGGTCCGGATCTCCGCTGTGCCCTCGCCCAGGCCGAGGCCGACCTCCACGAGGACCTCCTTGCCGGACAGGTCGCAGTCGTCGCGGTCGCCGGCGACCACGGCGCCGCGGCAGAGCAGCACCCCGTTGATCGTCACGTCCAGGGTCTCCGGCTCGACCGCAGCGTGGGCGTAGCCCGCCGCGGCCGCGACCCGGCCCCAGTTCGGGTCCGAGCCGAACATCGCCGTCTTCACCAGCGCGTCCCGGGCCACGGTGCGGGCGACGGTCACGGCGTCGTCCTCGGTCGCCGCGCCGGTGACCCGCACGGTGATCCGCTTCGTGACACCCTCCGCGTCGGCCTGCATCTGCGCCGCCAGGTCCTGGCAGAGCGCGGTGAGGGCCGCGGTGAACGCGGCCGGCTCGGCCTCGACGCCGGAGGCCCCGGAGGACAGCAGCAGCACCGTGTCGTTGGTCGACATCGAGCCGTCGATGTCGAGCCGGTCGAAGCTGAGCCGCACGGCCGCGCGCAGCGCCGCGTCGAGCCGCGGCTGCTCCAGGGCGGCGTCGGTGGTCAGCACCGTGAGCATGGTGGCCATCGAGGGGGCGATCATCCCGGCGCCCTTCGTGGTGCCGCCGATGCTCCAGCCCGTCGGGTCGGTGACGCCGGCCTGCTTCGGCACGACGTCCGTCGTCATGATCGCCGCGGCGACACCGCCGCCGCCCTCGGGCGCGCCGGTCAGTTCGGCGGCGACCTTGTCCACCCCCGCCAGCACGGTCTCGCGCGGCAGCTGGGCGCCGATCAGCCCGGTGGAGCAGACGGCGACCTCGACCGCTCCGCAGCCGAGCACCTCGCCGACCCGCTCGGCGGTGGCATGCGCGGTCTGGAATCCCTCCGGGCCGGTGCAGGCGTTGGCACCGCCCGAGTTGAGCACGACCGCACGCAACGCGCCGGTGGTGAGCACCTGCTGGGTCCAGAGCACCGGAGCGGCCTTGACCTTGTTGCGGGTGACGACGCCGGCGGCGTCGAACCGGGGACCGTCGTTGACGACGAGCGCGAGGTCGGCGCGCCCGGACGCCTTGATCCCGGCCGCGATGCCCGCGGCCCGGAAGCCCCGCGGCCCGGTGACGCCCGCCGGGGTCGTGGACGACTCGGGGGTGGTGGTCGGCTCGGTCACGGTGCGACTCCCGTCGTGGGCAGGCCGGCGGTCTCGGGCAGACCCAGGGCCAGGTTCATGCACTGGATCGCGCCGCCCGCGGTGCCCTTGGTCAGGTTGTCGATCGCGGCCACGACGACCAGGCGCTTCGCGTCCGGATCGACCGTGACCTGCAGCGCCGCGACGTTCGACCCGAGCGTCGACGACGTCGCGGGCCAGCTGCCCTCGGGCAGCAGACGCACGAACGGCTCACCGGCGTAGGCCTTCTCGTAGGCCTCCCGCGCGGCGGCGGCGGCGCCGGTTTCGGCACCGGTCAGCGGCGCCGAGCAGGACGCGAGGATGCCGCGTGGCAGCGGCGCGAGGACGGGGGTGAAGCTCACCGACACCGGCCGACCGCAGGCCCCGGAGAGGTTCTGCACGATCTCCGGGGTGTGCCGGTGCGCGCCGCCGACGCCGTAGGCCGACAGCGACCCCATCACCTCGGCACCGAGCAGGTGGGGCTTGAGCGCCTTTCCGGCACCGGACGTCCCGGTCACGGCCGTGATCACCACATCCGGCTCGACGAGCCCGGCCGCCAGCGCGGGGAACAGCGCGAGGCTGATCGCCGTCGGGTAGCAGCCCGGGACCGCGACCCGGCTCGCACCGCGCAACCGGTCCCGTCCGCCGGGCAGCTCGGGTAGGCCGTAGGGCCAGTGACCGGCGTGCTCGCCGCCGTACCAGCGCTCCCAGGCAGCGGGGTCGGACAGGCGGTGGTCGGCGCCGCAGTCGATCACCAGTGTGTCGTCGCCCAGCTGCGCGGCCAGCTCGGCCGAACGGCCGTGCGGCAGCGCGAGAAAGACCACGTCGTGCCCGGCCAGGTTCCCCGCGGTGCTCTCGGCGAGGACGCGATCGGCCAGCGGCAGCAGGTGCGGCTGGTGCTCGCCCAGCACCGTCCCCGCGTTGCCGCCGGCGGTCAACGCCCCGATCTGTACGTCCGGGTGCGCGAGGAGCAGCCGGAGCAGCTCACCTCCGGCGTACCCACTGGCTCCCGCCACTGCGATGCGTACCACGTGGATGATTATGCAACGCCGTGCAATCTGATGCAAGGTGGGGTTCGGTCACGATCGTGACCGGAGTCCGCCGAACGACCGCGGGCGGCGGAGCGCCGACCCTAGCGTGCCGCGCGTGCGTGGGACGTGGGAGCGGGTGCGCGGCGGGGTCACCGCCGCGGTGTGCGCGACGGTGCTGGCCGGGCTGACGGCGGGCTGCGCCCAACCCGTGCCCGGCACCCCCTTCGCCGAGGGCGAGGGCCCACCGGCGGCGGCCGCCGGCGCCGGGGACGAGCCAGCCTCGGGTACCGAACCGGGCTCGTCGCCACTGGCCTCGTCGCCGCAGGCCTCGTCGCCGCAGGGGACGCCGTCGCCGGGAGTGCCGTCTCCGCCGACCAGCTTCACCGTGCCCGGCACACCGCCCTCGGGCCGCCCGACCGTGACGGTGCAGCCGGTACCCGGCGCGCCCACCACCCGCTCCCCGATGCCGGTCGACGACCCGCCGTCCGGGCTGCAGGCCCCGCCCGCACCGACGATCCTGCTCGCACCGGATGCCTCCGGGCAGTACCGGCGCACCGTCGCCCCGCACCGGTCCCGATCCGCGACGGCCACGCCAGGCCCGGCCCCGCGGGAGACCGCGTCGCCCGCCGCGCCCCGCTCGGGCACACCCCGCCCGGCCGCGCCGAGATCAGAGTCGCCCGGCCTCCCGGAACCGAACTCCGCAGGGCCGGGGACGCCGGTTCCCGGGGTCGCCGGCCCGCTGACCTCGGACGTCGTGCCGGACGAGTGCCTGCTGGACGCGAAGGGCTTCGGCGCGCTGCTGGGCACCTCGGTGCCGGCCCCGGCCAACCACGAGGTGACCCGCCCCGGCGGCGCCACCACGCGCAGCTGTTTCGCCACCGCGAGCTCCGGCTCCCCCGCGGCGACCGCGGCGGTCAACGTCTACCGGGTGAACGCGGGCGCCCCGCTCGCGTTCCTCCGCGCCGCCACCGGGTCCCGGCCGCTGCCCGGGATCGGCGACGGCGCCGTCCTCGTCGACACCGTCGGCGGCCCGACGCTGCAGATCGCCACCCCGCGCCTGCTCGTCACGATCGCGGCGGCGGACCGCTCCCCGTCCGACGACGCGTGGCGCGCGGCCGGGCGGGCGGCCGTCGCGACGCTGCAACGCCGCTGACGCGTGCCCGTCACCCGGCCGCGCCCATGGTCAACGGGACGTCACGGTTGTCAGCGCCCGGCGCAGCAGCACTGGTGCCCCGTTGACCACGGGAAGTGGACCGGCGGCGTGGACGGAGCTCAGCGCAGCGCGACCCCGTGCCGGCGGGTGGCCTCGGCGACGGCGGCGTCGCGCGCCGCGTTCGCCTCCTCGTTGGTCAGCGTCCGGTCCGGCGCCCGCATCCGCAGCGAGAACGCCAGCGAGTGCTTGCCCTCGCCGACCTGCTCCCCGGTGTAGACGTCGAAGAGCCGGACCGCCTCGAGCAGATCGCCACCGCCGTCGGTGAGGGCATCGGCCACCTCGGCGGCCGGCACGTCGTCCGCGGTCACGAGGGCCACGTCGACGGCGACCGGCGGGAAGCCGGACACGGTCGGAACCGGCAGGTTCTCGGTGAGCGGGATCGCGTCGAGGTCGAGCTCCATGGCCGCGGTCCGGGCCGGCAGCCCGAGCGCCTCGACGACCGAGGGGTGCAACTCCCCGGCGTAGCCGACGATCCAGTCCCCGACCCGCAGTGCCGCGCAGCGTCCCGGGTGCCAGGGCAGGTGGTCGGCCTTGGTCACCCGCAGCTCGACACCGGACGCGGCGCCGACGAGGCGGGCCGACTCGATCGCGTCCGACCAGGCGGCGGGACGGCCGCGGCCCCACCAGCCACGCGGGTCCCGATCCCCGGCCAGCACGACGGCGACGTGCGTGGGCTGGGCCGGCAGCGCGGCGCGGATCGCGGCGTACTCGGCGTCCGACGGCCGGCGCGACACCGGCGGGTCCGGCATCGGGGCCGGGTCGGCGTGCGGCAGCACGACCTGGCCGAGCGTGTAGAGCGCCAGATCCTCGGTGCCACGGGAACGGTTGCGCACCAGCATGTCCAGCAGTCCGGGCAGCATCGTCGTGGTGAGCCGGGCGCGGTCGGCGTCGAGGGGGTTGCTCACCGCGACGGTGCGGCGGCGGACGTCGTCGGCGGGCAGCCCGAACGCGTCCCACACGGTCTCGGCGACGAACGGGAACGGCAGCACCTCGACGTGCCCGGCCTCGGCCAGCGCGCGGGAGACCGCGCGGCGGCGCAGCTGCGTGCCGGTCAGGCCGTGCCCGGGCGGGGCGGCGGGCAGCGTCGACGGGATCGTGTCGTAGCCCTCGAGGCGCAGCACCTCCTCGACCAGGTCGGCGGGCTGGCGCAGGTCCGGGCGCCAGGTCGGCGGCGTCGCGACGACCTGCCCCTGGCCGTCGTCGCCGGTGTCGAGCTCGATCCCGCAGCCGACCTGGCCCAGCCGGCGCGCGGTCGCGCCGCGCGGGTAGGCAACTCCGGCCGTGCGGTCGGGCAGCGACAGCGGCATCCGCACCGTGTCGACGGCGGGGACACCTCCCTCGTCGGTGCGCCCGTCGACGAGCGTGCCGCCACCGAGCTCGACCAGGAGCTGCGCGGCGCGCTCGGCGGCGACCGGCGGCAGGGCCGGGTCGACGACCCGCTCGAAGCGCCGCGACGCCTCGCTGGGCAGCTTGTGCCGGCGGGCGGAGCGGGCGATGCCGGCCGGGTCGAAGTGCGCGGCCTCGAGCAGGACGTCCACCCGAGCGTCGGCCAGGTCGGCCGGTGCGGGGATCTCGGTACCGGCCCCGCCCATCACGCCGGCCAGGCCGATCGGGCCGGAGTCGTCGGTGATCAGCAGGTCGTCGGTGTCGACCGTGCGGGTCACGTCGTCGAGGGTCTGCAGGGTCTCGCCCGCGCTCGCCCGGCGGACGCCGATGGTGCCGGTGACCCGCGAGGCGTCGTAGGCGTGCAGTGGCTGGCCGAGGTCGAGCATCACGTAGTTGGTGACGTCGACGATCAGCGAGATCGGCCGCATCCCGGCCGTGAGCAGGCGCCGTTGCATCCACCACGGCGACGGCGCGGCCGGGTCGACGCCGTCGACCCGACGGACCACGAACCGCGGGCAGCGGCCGGTGTCCTCGATCCGGACCGGCCAGGCGTCACCGGAGGTCCGTGGCACCGCGACCCGGGTGGCCGGGTCGGTGTAGTCGCCGTCGGTGGCCACGGCCAGTTCGCGGGCCAGGCCGCGGACGGCGAAGCAGTAGCCGCGGTCCGGGGTGACGGCCAGCTCGATCACGGCCTCGTCGAGGCCGAGCAGTCCCAGCGCGTCGTCACCGGGCTCGGCGGTGCCCGGGGGCAGCACCAGGATCCCGGAGTGGTCGGCGCCCAGGCCGAGCTCCTTGGCCGAGGCGATCATGCCGTCGGAGGTGTGGCCGTAGGTCTGCCGGGACGCGATCGCGAACCCGCCGGGCAGTACCGCACCCGGCTCGGCGACGACCACCAGGTCGCCGACCGCGAAGTTCCGCGCACCGCAGACGACCTCGCGCGATCTGTGCTCTCCCTCCGGGCCGACCTCGAACCCGACCCGGCAGAACCGGATCGGCTTCTTGAACTCGGTCAGCTCGGTGATCTCGTCGACCCGGCCGACGGTCAGCGGGCCGGTGATCTCGGGGGCCGGATGGATCTCCTCGACCTCGAGACCGACCCGGACGAACGCGTCGCCGACCTCGTCGACGTCCGCCGGCAGGGCCGACGCGTCGAGGTGCTCGGAGAGCCAGGAGACGGACACACGCACTTGGGAAACTCCTCGCGAATGATCAGGCGGGTCGGGTGACGGTCAGAACCGCAGTTCGTTCCGCGCGCTTGCCTCAGACGCCGAACGCGGTGGAGAAGCGCACGTCGCCCTCGACCATGTCCCGCATGTCCGGGATGCCGTTGCGGAACATCAGGGTCCGCTCGATGCCCATGCCGAACGCGAACCCGGTGTGCACGTCCGGGTCGATCCCGCAGGCGCGCAGCACGTTCGGGTTGACCATGCCGGAACCACCCCACTCGACCCAGCCGGCCCCGCCCTTGCGCTGCGGGAACCACAGGTCCACCTCGGCCGAGGGCTCGGTGAACGGGAAGTACGACGGGCGCATCCGGGTCCGCGCGTCCGGTCCGAACATGGCGCGGGCGAACGCGTCCAGGGTGCCCCGCAGGTGCGCCATCGTCAGGCCCTTGTCCACGGCCAGGCCCTCGACCTGGTGGAACACCGGGGTGTGGGTGGCGTCGAGCTCGTCGGTGCGGAACGTGCGGCCGGGGCAGACCACGTAGACCGGCAGCTCGCGCTCGAGCAGCGAGCGGACCTGCACCGGGGAGGTGTGGGTACGCAGCACCGTCCCGGAGTCCTGGCCGCCCTCGCCGAGATAGAACGTGTCCTGCATGGTCCGCGCCGGGTGGTCCTTGCCGAAGTTCAGCGCGTCGAAGTTCAGCCAGGACGCCTCGACCTCGGGCCCCTCGGCGACCTCCCAGCCCATCCCGACGAAGATGTCGGCGATCCGCTCGGAGATCTGCGTGATCGGGTGCCGGGCACCGCGCGGGTGCCGGTCCCAGGGCAGCGTGACGTCCACCGACTCCTCGGCCAGCGCACGGGCGTCGCGCTCGGCGACGAGCACCGCGCGGCGCTCGTCGAACGCGGCCTGCGCCTCCTGGCGGGCGGCGTTGACGCGCTTGCCGGCGTCCGCGCGCTCCGGGCCGGGCAGCGATCCGAGCTCACGGCGGGCCAGCGGGATCGGGCCCCGGTCGCCGAGGTGGGCGGGCTTCACGGCGGCCAGCGCGTCCAGGTCCGGCGCCCCGTCGAACGCCGCACGCGCGGCCTCGACGGCGGCCTTCAACGCGTCCGGGTCCAGCGGGTTCGCAGCGTCGGAGCTCACGGGGTCCTCACTCATGGTGTCGTCGATCCTAGAGGGGCGGGCCAGCCGATTCCCCGCAGGTCGCGGGTGGCGCCGGGGCACGGTTCGATCTCGGGGCGGAGCGCTCAGGTGCCGGTCGGCGCGCCGGTGTCGGCCCGGGGCCGGGGGCCGGCGGCTCGGGCGGCGACCGAGGCGTAGAGGCAGATCGCGGCGGCGGTGGCCAGGTTCAGGCTCTCCGCGCGGCCGTGGATCGGCACCCGCACCCGGTGGTCGGCCGCGGCCAGCACGTCGGCGCCGGGGCCGTGCGCCTCGCTGCCGAGCACCCAGGCCACCGGACCGGCGAGCAGCGACGTGGCCGCCCGGTCGTGCAGGTCGACCTCGCCCCGCCCGTCCGCGACGAGCGTGACCAGCCCGGCCCCGCGGCAGGCGTCCAGCACGGCGGGGGCGTCGCGGTCGCGTGCGAGCGGGAGGTGGAACACGCTCCCGGTCGAGGCGCGTACGGCCTTGCCGTTGTGCGGGTCCACGGTGTCCCCGGCCAGCACGACGGCCTCGCACCCGGCCGCGTCGGCGACCCGGATCACGGTACCGACGTTGCCCGGGTCGGAGATGCCGGCACACACCGTGACGAACGTCGGCCCGGCACCGTCGACGCCGCCCCCCAGCGCGTGGGCGAGCGGTACGTCGAGCAGGTCGCACACGGCGACCAGGCCCTGCGGGGTGACGGTGTCCGACAGCCCGGCAGCCGCCGCATCGGTGACCGGGACGACCGGTACGCCGCGCTCGTGCGCCCGCTCGAGAAGCTCCGGGTTCCGCAACGACGTGGCACCGGTGACGAACAGCTCGTGCACCCGTCCGTCCCAGTCCAGCGCCTCGCGGACGGCCTGCGCCCCCTCCACGAGGAAACGCCCGGCCCGGTCGCGCCCCGTACGGCGCAGCAACTTGCGTGCTGCGACGACGCGCGGGGTGCGCTCGGTACCGAGCTGTCCCCACCCCGCCGGCTCCGCAGGCTCGACCGGCCGGGGCGGGGACGACGGAGCCACGGAACCTGTGGGGCGGGGCCTGATCAGGCCGCCGGCTCCTGCTGGGTGCCCTGCGCGGGCAGGTTCTCCTTGGCCACCTTGACCAGTGCGGTGAACGCGGCCGGGTCGCTGATCGCGATCTCGGAGAGGTTCTTGCGGTCGACCTCGACACCGGCGGCCTTGAGGCCCTGGATGAACCGGTTGTAGGTCATGTCGTTCGCGCGGGCCGCGGCGTTGATCCGGGTGATCCACAGCTGCCGGAAGTCGCCCTTGCGCGCGCGACGGTCCCGGTAGGCGTAGTTCATGGAGTGGAGCATCTGCTCCTTGGCCTTGCGGTAGAGCCGCGAACGCTGTCCGCGGTAGCCGGCGGCCGACTCCAGCGTGGTGCGACGCTTCTTCTGGGCGTTCGTCGCGCGCTTCACGCGTGCCATGGGTCTGTCCTGTCTCTCGGGGATGCCGTCCGGTGGAGGGGAACCACCGGCGGCGGATGTTCAGAGGAAAGGGCGGGCGATCGCCCGCCACGACTCAGCGGTGCGAATGCGCTATCCGCATGCGCTCCTAGCGGCCGAGGAGCTTCTTGACCCGCTTCACGTCGGCCTTGGCGACCGGGACGATGCCGGACAGGTCGCGGGTCTCCTTGCTCGACTTGACCTCCATCCGGTGCCGCAGACCGGTCTGCTGGCGCATGAGCTTGCCGCTCCCGGTGGTGCGGACCCGCTTCGCGGTCCCCTTGTGCGTCTTGTTCTTGGGCATGGCTGATCCGTTCGCCGTGACGTCGCCCGGGGCGGACGTCGGGTGTACTGCGTGTGCTGCGTCCCGGCCCCGCCGCGCGGCGGGGCCGGAGGTTCTCAGGCCTCGGCCTCGGCGGGTTCCTCGGCCGATGCCTCGGAGGTGCTCGAGGACGCCGGCTTCTTACCGGGCTTCTTGGTCGGCGCGATCACCATCGTCATGTTGCGGCCGTCCTGTTTCGGAGCGGCTTCGACGACACCGAGCTCGCCGATGTCCTCGGCGAGGCGCTGCAGCAGCCGGTATCCCAGCTCCGGGCGCGACTGCTCACGACCGCGGAACATGATGGTGACCTTGACCTTGTTGCCGCCTTCGAGGAAGCGGATCACGTGGCCGCGCTTCGTCTCGTAGTCGTGCTTGTCGATCTTCGGCCGGAGCTTCTGCTCCTTGATCACCGTGAGCTGCTGGTTACGCCGGGACTCGCGGGCCTTCTGCGCGCTCTCGTACTTGAACTTGCCGTAGTCCATGAGCTTGCAGACCGGCGGGCGGGCCTGAGCCGCGACCTCGACCAGGTCGAGCTCGGACTCCTGTGCCAGCCGCAGGGCGTCCTCGATACGCACGATGCCGACCTGCTCCCCGTTCGGGCCGACGAGTCGGACCTCCGGAACGCGGATGCGGTCGTTGATGCGTGTCTCTGTGGTGATGGGGTCTCCTCGGTGTCGCTGTATGTGTCGGCGACGACAAGAAGAGACCCGTTGATCGACCGAGGGACGGCGCAACGCCGAACCGGCCGGACCAGGACCCGGACACCTGACGGCGAGCGGGTGGGAGCGGGGCTCCTCTTGACGCCCTGACACACTCAACAACGCGCACCAGGGTGGTCGCATTCCGTATCGTAGCAGGTGCTCGCCCCGCCTGACCCCGGCCCCGGACGCCGGCCTCCCGACCGTGCTCAGCCCGTCGCGGCGACCTTGCGACGCCGGGCGGGACGCCTCGCCGGCTTCTCCTCCGGGGTGACGAGCGGCCGCAGGAACCGGCCGGTGTGGCTGGACTCGTCCGCGGCAACCTGCTCCGGGGTGCCCTGCGCGACCACGGTGCCGCCGCCCTCGCCGCCCTCCGGGCCCATGTCGATGACCCAGTCCGAGGTCTTGATGACGTCCAGGTTGTGCTCGATGACGATCACCGAGTTGCCCTTCTCGACCAGGCCCTGGATCACGCCGAGCAGCTTGCGGATGTCCTCGAAGTGCAGGCCGGTGGTCGGCTCGTCGAGGATGTAGACGGTCCGTCCGTTGGTCCGCTTCTGCAGTTCGCTGGCCAGCTTGACGCGCTGCGCCTCGCCGCCGGACAGCGTCGGCGCGGGCTGGCCCAGCCGGACGTAGCCCAGGCCGACGTCGACCAGCGTCGTCAGGTAGCGGCTGATCGAGGTGATCGGCGCGAAGAACTCCGCGGCCTCCTCGATCGGCATGTCCAGCACGTCGGCCACGGTCTTGCCCTTGTAGTGCACCTCCAGGGTCTCCCGGTTGTACCGGGCCCCCTTGCACACCTCGCAGGGCACGTAGACGTCCGGCAGGAAGTTCATCTCGATCTTGATCGTGCCGTCGCCGGAGCACGCCTCGCAGCGGCCGCCCTTGACGTTGAACGAGAACCGGCCCGCCTGGTAGCCGCGCACCTTGGCCTCGGTGGTGGAGGCGAACAGGTTGCGGACCTTGTCCCACACGCCGGTGTAGGTCGCCGGGTTGGACCGGGGGGTCCGCCCGATCGGCGACTGGTCCACCCGCACCAGCTTGTCCAGCTGCTCCACCCCGTTGATCCGGGTGTGCCGGCCGGGCACCTGGCGCGCGCCGTTGAGCCGGTTCGCCAGCACCGTGGCCAGGATGTCGTTGATCAGGGTCGACTTGCCGGACCCGGACACGCCGGTGACCGAGACGACCCCTCCGAGCGGGATGTCCACGTCGATGCCGTGCAGGTTGTGCTCCCGGGCCCCGATCACGGTGAGCTTCCGCGCCGGGTCCAGCTTCCGGCGGTGCTCCGGCACCGGGATCGAGCGCCGCCCGGACAGGTAGGCCCCGGTCAGCGACGTGTCGTGCGATTCCAGGCCCGCGACGGTGCCGCTGTGCACGATGTGGCCGCCGTGCTCGCCGGCGCCCGGGCCGATGTCCACGGCCCAGTCCGCGGACCGGATCGTGTCCTCGTCGTGCTCGACGACGATCAGCGTGTTCCCGAGGTCCCGCAGCCGGGTGAGGGTGTCGATCAGCCGCCGGTTGTCGCGCTGGTGCAGCCCGATCGACGGCTCGTCGAGCACGTAGAGCACCCCGACCAGGCCGGACCCGATCTGGGTGGCCAGCCGGATCCGCTGCGCCTCACCGCCGGAGAGCGTGCCCGCGGCCCGGTCCAGCGACAGGTACTCCAGGCCGACGTCGAGCAGGAACCCCAGGCGGGCCTGGATCTCCTTGAGCACCCGGCCGGCGATCATCGACTGACGGTCGTCGAGCACCATGGCATTGAGGAATTCGGCGCAGTGCGCGACCGACAGCGCCGACACGTCGGCGATCGAGCGCTCGTCCAGCGTGACCGAGAGGACCTCCGGCCTGAGCCGCGCTCCGCCGCAGGCCGGGCACGGGATGTCGCGCATGTAGCCCTCGTAGCGCTCGCGCTGCGAGTCCGACTCGGTCTGGTCCAGGCGCCGGTCCAGGAACGGGATGACGCCCTCGAAGTTGGCGTAGTACGAGCGCTCGCGGCCGTAGCGGTTGCGGTAGCGCACGTGCACCTGGTCGTCGCTGCCGTGCAGGACGGCCTTCTGGGCGGCCGCGCCGAGCTTGTGCCACGGCGTGTCCATCCGGAAGCCGATCGCCTGCGACAGCCCGGAGAGCAGCCGGCCGAAGTACTCTGCGTTGTGCCCGCCGGCCCACGGTGCGATGGCGCCGCCCTCGAGCGTCTGGTCCGGGTCGGGGACGACCAGCTCCGGGTCGACCTCCTTCTTGATCCCGATGCCGCTGCACTCGACGCAGGCGCCGTAGGGCGAGTTGAACGAGAACGTGCGGGGCTCGAGGTCGTCCAGGCTCAGCGGGTGCCCGTTCGGGCAGGCCATCCGTTCGGAGAAGCGGCGCTCGCGGTTCGGGTCGTTCTCCTCGAGGTCGACGAAGTCGAGCACGACCAGGCCGTCGGCCAGCCGCAGCGCCGTCTCCACCGAGTCGGTGAGCCGCTGCTTGGCGCTCGCCTTGACCGAGAGCCGGTCCACCACGACCGCGATGTCGTGCTTCTCCTGCTTCTTGAGCTTCGGCGGCTCGGAGAGCGGGTGCACGGTGCCGTCGACCAGCACGCGGGAGTAGCCCTGGCCCTGCAGCGAGGAGAACAGGTCCACGAACTCGCCCTTGCGGGTGCGCACGACCGGGGCCAGCACCTGGAACCGGCTGCCCTGCTCCATCTCGAGCACCTGGTCGACGATCTGCTGCGGCGTCTGCTTCTCGATCACGTGCCCGCACGCCGGGCAGTGCGGGATGCCGGCGCGGGCGTAGAGCAGGCGCAGGTAGTCGTAGACCTCGGTGATCGTGCCGACCGTGGACCGCGGGTTCCGGTTGGTCGACTTCTGGTCGATCGACACCGCCGGCGACAGACCCTCGATGAAGTCGACGTCGGGCTTGTCCATCTGGCCGAGGAACTGGCGCGCGTAGGCCGAGAGCGACTCGACGTAGCGCCGCTGGCCCTCCGCGAAGATCGTGTCGAACGCGAGGCTGGACTTGCCGGAGCCGGACAGGCCGGTGAACACGATCATCGCGTCGCGCGGGAGGTCGAGGTCGACCCCGCGCAGGTTGTGCTCGCGCGCACCACGCACGACCAGCCGTGGGCCGTCCGGGGCGTCCTCGGCCCTGCGGACGACGGCGGAACGACCGTCGGTGCTGTGGTCGGTCACGATGCGCGCCTCCTGGAGTGGACGGACTTCTCGCCGGCTCGGCCTTCCGGCGTCGGCCGCGCGAGCGGCGGACGCACCCGGCCGCGCCCTCGATCGATGCTAGGTGGGACCCCCGACAACAACCCCCTCGAGTGGGACCCGTCGAGGATCCCGCTCGGTGGGCGATCGTTCGAACGCGACGAGCGCGCGGCACGGCGACGGCGCCACCGAGCCGACGGTCCGTTCAACACCGGACGGACCGCTCGTCTTCCCCACGGAGTCCTCGGACCGAGCACGCAGCCCGAGCCGCTGCGCACCGAACTGTCGGACCCGGAGAGCAGGATCGCACACATGTTCGAGATTGATCATGCGGGGGTCTGCACCCCGACACGGACCGGCTCCGGCTCGATAGGGTGCCCGGGTGGACGTCCAGGAGAACTACAGCGGGCACACCGACCCCGGCGGAGCGGCGATCCGTCGCGACCTCGACGCACTGACGATCACCAAGGTGTCGGTCGGCGAGATGGACAACAACGCCTACCTGCTCGTCTGCAAGGCCTCGAACGAGGCGTTGCTGATCGACGCGGCGGCCGAACCGGAACGCCTGACCGAGCTCGTCGGCACCGGCGACGATCGTGCGGACCTGCGACACCTGGTCACCACGCACCGCCATGCCGACCACTGGCAGGCCCTCGGCGCGGTCGCCGGCATGTTCGAGCCGCGGCTGATCGCGCACCCGGTGGACGCGCCGGAGCTGCCGATCCCGATGGACGAGTTCGTCGAGCACGGCGGCCGGATCCATTTCGGGCAGATCGAGCTCGAGGTGATCCACCTGCGCGGGCACACGCCGGGCTCGGTGGCGCTGCTCTACCGCGGCGCGGACCGCCCGCACCTGTTCACCGGCGACTCGCTGTTCCCCGGCGGTCCTGGCCGGACAACATCGCCCGAGGACTTCTCGTCGCTGCTCAGCGACTTGGAGTCGCGGGTGTTCGACCAGCTCGGCGACGACACGTGGGTCTACCCCGGTCACGGGGACGACACCACACTCGCCGCTGAGCGCCCGTCGCTGCCTGACTGGAAGGCACGCGGCTGGTGAGCTAAACCCCTGCCCGACCGGGGCCGCCTACGTCATGTAGGCGGCCCCGTCGTCTGTTACGAGCAGCTCGACGGGGCCTTGACCGGAACAGAGGTCCGGCCCATGTCCCACCATCTCACCCTCGCGCCCCTCCGGGCGCACCTCAGCTACACCGAGCCGCACCCCGACCACGGCGCCTGGACGTCACCACCGCGATGCCTGCCCACCCAGGCCGCCGCGGAGGCGATCCGGGACGCGGTGACCGTCCTCGCCGGCCCGGGCGCGCGCGCACGACGGACCTGGACCGTCGGACCGTGCACGTGCGGCGGTGCCCGATGAGCGGCCCGGCAGGAAGCATCGAGGGCGTGTCCCTGTGGGTCAGCCTCGACGACCCGCCCGGGCCGCCCACCACCCGCCTGCAAATCACGGCGTGCCCCGGCTGCGCGGCCCTCGTGCCCGCCGACCGGGTCGACGTGCACGTGCGCTGGCACCGGCAGCGCGACACGACGGAGGGCACACGATGAACAGCCACCCCGCATGGTGCGAGCCGCTCGTCTGCGCCGCCACCGGCGACCCCGGCAGCTTCCAGCACAGAGAGCTCGCCGCGCCGTGGTCCACCAACGACGGCGTCGAGGTCACCGTCGGGCGGGTCGCCTTCGACGACGGCCTGGCCTGCGTGCGCCTGCTGCTCCACGACGAGGAGTCCCACACCCGCGACGGCGGCCCACTCGAGGCCGAAACCCACCTGACTGTCGACGACGCGCAGCGGCTGGTCGACGAGCTACGCCGCAGCATCGCCCAGGTTGCCGCCGAACGGCGGGGCGGCCCGCGGTGACTCCCGAGACGCTGGTC
>JAKDNL010000447.1 GCA_030451825.1 Pseudonocardia sp.
GGAGGCACCCCTTGAAGATCGTCCGGATCGAGGCGATCCCGTTCGCCGTGCCGTACCGCAAGCCGCTGCGCTTCGCCAGCGGCGAGGTACACACCGCCGAGCACGTGCTGGTGCGCGTGCACGGCGAGGACGGCCAGATCGGCGTCGCGGAGGCGCCGCCGCGCCCCTTCACCTACGGCGAGACCCAGGAGTCGATCATCGCGGTGATCGACAAGATCTTCGCGCCGGAACTGGTCGGTCTCACGGTGTTCGAGCGCGAGGTCATGGCCGCCCGGATGGACCGCACCGTCGGCAACCCGACCGCCAAGGCCGCCATCGACATGGCCGTGTGGGATCTGCTCGGGCGGTCGCTGGACGTTCCGGTCTCGCAGCTGCTCGGCGGCTTCACCGACCGGATGTCGGTGTCGCACATGGTCGGTTTCGCCCCGGACGACGTGATGGTCGCCGAGGCGCAGCGGATCCGCGAGACCTACGGCATCACCACGTTCAAGGTCAAGGTCGGCCGCCGCCCGATCTCGCTCGACGTCGGCGCCTGCCGGGCACTGCGCGAGGGCCTCGGCTCGGACGTCGAGCTCTACGTGGACGGCAACCGCGGCTGGAAGCCGTCCGAGGCGGCGCGCGCCCTGCACGCGATGGCTGACCTGGACCTGACGCTGTCCGAGGAGCTCTGCCCCGCCGACGACGTGCTCGGCCGCCGCTGGCTCGTCTCCCGGACCCCGATCCCCACCGTCGCCGACGAGAGTGCGACCCGGCCCGGCGAGGTCACCCGCGAGCTGCTCGGCGGCTCCGCGAACATGATCAGCATCAAAACGGCGCGGACCGGGTTCACCGGCTCGCAGCGGGTGCTGCACCTGTGCGAGGGCCTGGGCACCGAGGTCGTCATGGGCAACCAGATCGACGGGCAGGTCGGCACCGCGTGCGGCGTCGTGTTCGGCGCCGCGCACCGCACCACGAGCAGCCGGGCCGGCGAGCTCTCGAACTTCCTGGACATGTCCGACGACCTGCTCGCCGAGCCCCTGCAGATCACCAGCGGTGAGCTGCACGTGCGCCCCGGGCCGGGCATCGGGATCGAGATCGACCCGGACAAGCTCGCGCACTACCGCCAGGACCGATGAGCACCGACACTTCCGTATCCGAGCTCGCTGAGGAGACCACCACCATGAGCACCGAGACCGACACCACCACCACCACCGCCACCGCCGCCGGCTCCGGCGCCTCGGCCACCGAGACGTTCCGCAACAAGGTCCGGGACGGCGGCGAGATCGACCACGAGCGCGTCGCCGCGATCGTGACCGATGCGCTGACCGCGCTGCACGACGTCGTGCGCAAGCACAAGCTCACCTACGCCGAGTACGACGCGCTCAAGGCCTGGACGATCCGGGTCGGTGAGGACGGCGAGTGGCCGCTGTTCCTCGACGTGTGGCTCGAGCACATCGTGGAGGAGGTCGCCAACGCCGACCGCGAGGGTGCGACCGGCACCATCGAGGGCCCCTACTACGTCCCCGGCGCGCCGGAGTTCGCGGCCGAGGCCACGCTGCCGATGCGCGACGGTGAGAAGGGCACGCCGTTCCTGTTCCAGGGCACGATCACCGACCTCGACGGCGTGCCGCTCGAAGGTGGGCTCGTCGACTTCTGGCAGGCCGACGACGACGGCTACTACTCCCAGTTCGCACCGGGCATCCCGGAGTGGAACCTGCGCGGCCGGGTCGCCACCGGGCCGGACGGCACCTTCAAGATCAACACGATGAAGCCGGCGCCGTACCAGATCCCGAACGACGGAGCGTGCGGCGCGCTGATCCGCGCGGCCGGCTGGCACGCCTGGCGCCCGGCGCACCTGCACCTCAAGGTGAGCGCCCCGGGCCGGCAGCTGATCACCACCCAGCTCTACTTCGACGGCGGCGAGTACGTCACCGACGACGTCGCCCAGGCGGTCAAGCCGAACCTGGTCCTGCACCCGCAGACGGCCGACTCGGGCAACGGGGAGCAGGTCACCTACGACTTCGCGCTGGACCCGGCCTGACCGAGCTGCACGACATCGCGGTCCCTCGGCGTCGCCGGGGAGCCGCGATATGTCCGGTCCCCTCGGGAACGGTGGCCGGGATCCGCTGCCGCCCGACCCCGGCCAGCGCTGCGCACCCGGCCACGCCGAACACGACGGCCACCGCGGGGGCCGCGAGCGGTCGGCCCAGCAGGTCGACGGCCCACCCGGCCGTGCTGGGTCCGACGAGCCCGCCGACAGCCGCCGCGGCGTGCAGAGCGGCGATCCGGGCCGTCAGGCCGACCGTGCCGTGGCGCTCGGCGGCGACCGCTGCGGACAGGCCGACGAAGGCCCCGTGGGCGAGTCCGAAGACCACGGCGAACACGCCGAGCTGGATCACCCCGCCGGCGGGTAGCCACAGCACCAGTGCCGCGGTCAACGCCGCCGCCGCGGCCCGCTGGACCGGCCAGGCTCCGACGCGCACGACGACCGGGATCGCCGCGAGGCGCCCGGCGACACTCGCCGCACCGACGACGGCCACCAGCGCCGCCCCGGCCGCGGCGCCGGGACCACGCGCCGCCGCGTCGGCCGCGAGGTGCACGAACGGCACGAACATCGCCGCGCAGACCCCGACCGACGCCGCGCAGAGCAGCCGGAAGTCGGGCTCCTGCAGGACCGCGACGGGCCCCGGTCCGTCCGGTCCCGTGCCGGCTCGGCCCGGGCGCCGTCCCGCACCCGCCGCGCAGGCCAGCAGCAGCCCCGCCGACGCGGCCGCCAGCAGGAGCAAGGTCGCGCGCAGCCCGTGGGCGGCGAGCAGGGCGTGCACGAGGGGCGGGGCCAGGACCGTACCGAGCCCGCCGCCCGCGGTGGCCAGCACCAGCGCCGCCGATCGGTGGCGCTCGAACGCCGTCCCGACGGCGGCGAGCATGGGGACGAACAGGCAACCCGCACCGCCGCCGACGCCGAGGGCGAAGCCGACCGCCGCCGGTCCGAAGGAGCCGGCGACGGCCGCGACGACCAGCCCGCCGGGCACCAGCACCGCACCGAGCAGTGCAGGCGCCCGGGTGCCATGGCGGGCGGCGGCCGGTCCCGCGATCAGCCCGGTGCCGAGCACGAAGAACAGGGTCGCCGAGAACATCGTCGACACCGTGCCCCGCCCCACCGCGAACTCCGCGGCGAGCGGACCGAGCAGCGGACCGGTCCCGGTGGCCAGCCCGAGGGCCACCGTTGTCGACGTGACCGCCCGGACGAGGACGATCACCGGTGCCGGTGTGCTCACCACGACCGGCCGGGTGCCGGGCGGAAGTATTCCCCGGCCACCGACGCGCGGTAGCGGTCGGCACCTGCGGCCGCCTCGAGACCGGCGGTCTGCGTCGCCTGCGCCCGCAGGGCGGCCACCTTCCGGTCCAGGAGCTCGCCGGCGAGCTCGAAGTCGACGACGAGCTCCTCGCGCGGGCAGGGCGCGAACGCGTCGCCGGCGTCGTCCATCGGCTCGAGGAACTCCGCGAACGCCCGCACCCACGATTCGGTCACCACCGCGTGCAGCAGCCGCGGCGCCGTCGGCATACGGTCCAGGGCCCGGTCGGTCCAGGCCGACACGGCGCGGTGGTCGCGGTGCCCGGTGATCCCGTCCGGGCCGAACGTGAGCACCGTGTCGGGCGCCACCTCGGCGACGATCGCCGCGAGCTCGTCGACGGTCTCGTCGCCGGGGTCGGCGACGAGAGCGCCGTCGAGGTGGCACAGGCCGCGGGCGTCGCCGAGGAAGCGGTGCTCGATGCGGTCGAGGTACGGATCGAGCGCAGTCAGGCTCGCCACGATCTCGCGGGAGCGCTCGGCAGCGAGACGGTCCGGGGGCCAGCGGTCCGGGTCGTCGGTGCCGTGCTCGCCGCGGGTCGCGGTGACGACGACGACCCGCCGCCCGGCGGCGACCGCGGCGGCGAGCACACCGCCGGAGAGGTAGAGCTCGTCGTCGGGGTGCGCCCAGACGCCGAGCACGGTGCCCAGCGCCGGGACGTCGGCGGGGGTGCGGACGATGCGGGTATCGGTCATGGCCGTCATGGCGGTCTCCTGGGGTGGACGTCAGGGATGGACGTCACCGAGACTCGGCGGACGGTCTGTCAACCGGCGTGCACGCCTATGTCACCGCCGGCGCCGAGGTGGCGCGCGATCGCTTCCCGCGCCAGCGCGAGGGCCTGTTCGCGGCCCGGGGCCTTCACCGGCGGGACGCCGTGTGGACGGCTCGGTCCGTCCGGGGCGTCCGGGGCTCGGTCGGCGGCCCACGCTGTCGATCTCGGCGGTGACGTACGCCGCGAGCCCGCGCAGCGTCGGAACGTCGCCCGCCGGCAATCGGGAGACGAGCTCCCGCGCCCGATCCGGATGCCCCCCGTACAGCGCCCCGAGAGCGCCGACCCCGGGCTGCGGACACGGGCCGTCGGCCTCGGCGAGGGCCGCCTCGTCGTGGGTCGCGGCATCGTCCCAGGCACCGCGGGCGAGGTCGGCCTGGGCGAGCGAGGACAGGCAGAATCGGCGCGCCGCTCCCGGCCGGGCCCGTGCCAGCCCCACCCTGGCGAGCCGGTCGGCCTGCCGGGCGTCGCCGCGCATGTAGGCGTCCTGGGCGGCGCTCCCCCAGACGCGGCCCTCTTCCGGATGCCCGGCGAGCGCCGGATCGTCGAGCAGCTCGACGGGCCAGCCGCGCATCTCCACGAGGTCGCCCCAGGTCGCCGCCTCGGACAACCGTGTGGCCATGACCACTGCAGCGTCGAGGTCGCCGCGGTCGCGCGCGAGGCGCCACGCGGCGCGCAGGGTGCCCCGCTCGCGGCGGACGACGGCGTCGGCGAGGGACTCCCGCGCAGTCAGCGCGGTGGCCTCCGCCCACACCGCGAGGTCCACGGCCCAGCACACGAGCCGGTCGTCCGCGGCGTCGTCCTCGCCGGCCGCCACCAGGCGGTCGCGGCCGTAGGCCCGGAGCGTGTACAGCATCCGGTACCGCATGAGCCCGGCCGGTTCGGGCACCGCCTCGACCATCGACGCGTCCACGAGGCGGGCCAGCAGATCGCCGGCATCGCCGTCGGGCCCGAGGTCGGCGGCCACCGCCTCCACGGTGAGGAGGTCGAACCCGTCGGCGAAGACCGAGAGGTGCCGGAAGAGCCGCTGTTCGTCGTCGGTGAGCAGGTCGTAGGACCAGGCGACGGTGGCGCGCAGGGTGCGGTGGCGCGGGGGCAGGCCGCGGGCTCCGAGCAGGTCGAGCGACCGGTCGAGGCGGGCCGCGAGGGCGGCCGGAGCGAACGTCGGCAGCCGCCCGGCGGCCAGCTCGATGGCCAGCGGAAGCCCCTCGAGCCGCCGGACGATGTCGGCGACGTGGCGCAGCCCGTCGGGCCCGAGGTCCAGGCCGGGGCACACGCGAGCGGCGCGGTCGAGGAACACCGCGACCGAGGGAACCGCGGGGAGCAACGTGATGTCGTCGGTGCCCTGTGGCAGCGGCAGCGACGCGAGTCGCACGACGGTCTCCACGGGCAGGCCGAGCGGCTCGCGGGTGGTGGTCAGCACGGTGGTCCCCGGGCAGTGCTCGAGGACGGTGGCCGCGAGGTCCCGGACCGCGTCGATCAGGTGCTCGCAGTTGTCCAGCAGCACCAGCCGGGGCTCGCCGGCCAGCACGTCGAGGCACGCGGTGAGCACGTCGCCGGACACCGACCCGAGGCGCAGCGCGGCGGCCAGCGCGTGCGGGAGGGCCCCATGATCGGTCAGCGGGGCCAGCATCAGCGACGTCGATCCCTCCGCGCGGCGGGCCAGCTCGCGCGCCAACCGCGTCTTCCCCACCCCGCCGGGCCCCACCACGCTGACGAGCCGCTGAGCCGCGAGCAGGCGACCGGTGTGGTCGAGCTCTCCGTCGCGGCCGTGGAGGCGGGGCCCGGGGGGATCGGTCGGTCGCGGTGCAGTCGGTGCCGGCCGGGCTGCCGCAAGGGTTGAACAGGGACGAGGTCCCGCTGGCCGAGCTGC
>JAKDNL010000035.1 GCA_030451825.1 Pseudonocardia sp.
CGGGCTCGCCCCACGCCTGCAGCCAGCCGCCGTGCAGGCGGGCGTCCTCGATGCTGATCGACAGTCCCAGCCCGGTGCCGCCGCTGCGCCGGGCCCGGCTCTCCTCGGCCCGCCAGAACCGGTTGAACACCAGGTCGGCCTCGCCCGGGCGCAGCCCGACGCCGTAATCGCGCACCAGCACCGCCACCGCCGACGCGTCGCCGCCCAGCGTGACCTCGACCGGGTACCCCTCGCCGTGGTCGACGGCGTTGGCCACCAGGTTGCGCACGATCCGCTCCACCCGCCGCGGGTCGGCCTCCACGTACAGCCCGACCGGCAGCATCAGCACCAGCGGTGTCCCGGTCTCGTCGGCCAGCCCGCGCACGGTGTCCACGGCGTTGTCGACGACCCCGGCCATGTCCACCCGCTCGGCGCCGAGCTCGGCCACGCCGGCGTCCAGGCGGCTGATCTCGAGCAGGTCGGCCAGCAACGCCTCGAACCGGTCCAGCTCGGTGACCAGCAGCTCGGAGCTGCGCCGCAGTGCCGGCAGCAGCTCGTCCCGGGAGGCGTAGAGCACGTCGGCGGCCATCCGGACCGTGGTCAGCGGGGTCCGCAGCTCGTGGCTGACGTCGGAGGTGAACCGCCGCTGCAGCGCGCCGAAGTCCTCCAGCTGCTTGATCTGCGCGGCCAGGCTGCCGGCCATCTCGTTGTAGGACTCGGCCAGGCGGGCGACCTCGTCCTCGCCGCGGGTGGGCATGCGTTCGTCCAGATGCCCGCCGGCGAAGCGCTCGGCGACTTCCGCGGCCTGCCGGACCGGGCGCACCACCTGGCGGGTGACCAGGCTGGCGATCCCGGCCAGCAGCACCAGCAGCACCAGGCAGCCGACGATCAGCGTCGACTTGACCAGGTTGAGCGTGTTCTGCTCCGCGTCCAGCGGGAACAGCAGGTAGAACTGCAGCTCCCGGCCCGCGGTGCCGACCGGCTGCCCGATCACGAGCGTGGGTACGCCGTTGACGGTCGTGTACTGACGGCTCACCCCGCCCTCGGCGACGGTCTCGCGCTGCTCGCGGGTGACGTCCTCGATCGGGCCCGCGGAGATCTCCGGGCCGTTGCCCGCGCCGGTGCTCAGCGCGGCCCGGAACTCCCCCGCGCCGGCCGAGCCCGGGGCGCCGTCGGAGTTGGTCAGCCGCTGCAGCGCGTTGGTCAGCGTGTCCTGCGCGCCCTCACGGTCCGGGTCGACACCGGACAGGTCGCTGTCGAGCACCACCCGGCTGGCCTCGGCCTGGGCCAGCGCGCCTGCCACCTTGCCCTGCAGCAGCCGCTCGGCGATCTCACTCTGCAGCACCAGGCCCAGCACCAGCACCACGGCCGAGGACAGCGCCAGTGTGGAGACCACGACGCGCAGCTGCAGCGACCGTCGCCAGGAGGCCGAGAGCACCGCTCCCAGCTCGTGCGCCTGCACCCGCAACGGAGCCATCGCGCGGGCCAACCGGCGCAGCACCGGCAGCCGCTCGATCCGGCGCAGGATGCGCCGGATCATCGCCCTGCCCTGCGACACGCCGGCGACCGGGTCACGGGGGGCCGGCCTTGTACCCCACCCCGCGCACGGTCAGCACGACCTCGGGGCGCTCCGGATCGCGCTCCACCTTCGACCGCAGACGCTGCACGTGCACGTTGACCAGGCGGGTGTCGGCGGCGTGCCGGTATCCCCAGACCTGCTCGAGCAGCACCTCACGGGTGAACACCTGGCGCGGCTTGCGGGCCAGCGCGACCAGCAGGTCGAACTCCAGCGGGGTCAGCGCGATCGGGTGACCCTCCCGGACGACCTGGTGCGCCGGCACGTCGATCGAGATCTCGCCGATCATCAGCTGCTCGGCGGGCTCGGAGTCGTTGCGCCGCACGCGGGCGCGGATCCGGGCGACGAGCTCCTTGGGCTTGAACGGCTTGACCACGTAGTCGTCGGCGCCGGACTCGAGCCCGAGGACGACGTCGACGGTGTCGCTCTTGGCCGTCAGCATGACGATAGGGACGCCGGACTCGGCCCGGATGGCCCGGCAGACGTCGATGCCGTTCATCCCGGGCAGCATCAGGTCCAGCAGGACGACGTCGGGATCGACCTCGCGCACCGCGGGCAGCGCCCGGGTGCCGTCGGCGACGACCGCGGTCTCGAAACCCTCGCCCCGCAGCACGATGGTGAGCATCTCGGCCAGGGCCGGGTCGTCGTCGACCACCAGCACGCGCGACTTCATGGGACAAGCATCCCACTGCCCCGTCACTCGGTCGCCGGGGAGGGCGGCTCCGCCTGTCCGGCAGGATCCTCCGGCCGCCGCGGCCGCCGGGCCGCCGGGGCCGCCGGGGCCGCCGGGCCGCGCGGGCCGGTCGCGCTCAGCCGGTACCGGCGGCGCGGGCCCGCAGTTCGCGCTTGAGCACCTTGCCGGTGGAGGTGGCCGGCAACGCGTCCACGAACTCCACCGTGCGCGGCGCCTTGTACCCGGCGATCGTGGCCTTGGCGTGCTCCCGGATCTCCTCGACGGTGGCGTCCGCCCCGTCGCGCAGCACCACCACGGCGTGCACCCGCTCGCCCCAGACCTCGTCCGGCAGCCCGACCACGGCACAGTTGGCCACCGCCGGGTGCCCGGCGACCGCGTTCTCCACCTCGGTGGAGTAGACGTTCTCACCGCCGGTGATGATCATGTCCTTGAGCCGGTCCAGGATCTCCACGTACCCCTCGTCGTCCATCCGCCCGACGTCACCGGTGTGCATCCACCCCTCGCGCAGCACCGCGGCCGTCTCCTCCGGGCGTCGCCAGTAGCCGAGCATCACGTGCCCGCCGCGGACCGCGATCTCGCCGGACCGCCCGCGGGGCACCTCGTTCCCGTCGGTGCCGACGATGCGCACCTCGGCGTGCGGGGCAGCCCGGCCGCCGGTGCGCAGCAGGTGCGGGCGCCCGGCGTCCTCGTGCTCGGCCGCGCCCAGCACGGTCGCCACCGCGGAGAGCTCGGTCTGCCCGTAGGCCTGCAGGAACTCCGCCGATGGCAGTGCCTTACGCGCCCGGTCCAGGACGGCCTGGGCGATCGGCGACCCGCCGTAGACGACCTGGCGCAGCGCCGTGAGGTCCCGCCCGGACAGCTCCGGATGATCGGCCAGCGCCTGGATCATGATCGGGATGAGCACGGTGTGGGTCACCGCGTGCCGCTCCAGCGCGTCCATCACCGGCACCGGCGCGAACGCCGGAACCATGACGTGCGTGCCGCCGAGCACCATGGTGCCGATCGAGCCGGCGAGGTCGGCCAGGTGGAACATCGGCGCCACGTGCAGGTAGCGCAGCGGTGCGTCGCTGCCGAACACTCCGCTGGCGCCCATCCCGTACGCGCAGACCAGCAGGTTCGCGTGGCTGAGCATGACGCCCTTGGGGAACCCGGTGGTCCCGCCCGTGTACCAGAGCCCGGCCAGCTCGTCGCCGCCGCGGCGGGTGTCCGGAACAGGTTTCCCCGAGCCGGCCAGCACGTCCCAGGAGGGCAGGCCCTCCGGGGCCGCCCCGTCCCCCGCGTGCAGCACGGTGTGCAGTCCGGGCCACCGGGTGCGCAGCGCGGGCACCATCGGTGCGAACGTGTCGTCCACGACGAGCACGCCGGTCTCCGAGTCCTCCAACGAGTAGCCGATCTCCTCGGCGGCCCAGCGCACGTTCACCGGGTTCACCACGGCCCCGGCCCACCAGGTCGCCAGGTAGTACTCGAGGAAGCGGTCCGAGCTCAGCCCCAGGTAGGCCACGCGGTCGCCCTCGGCGACACCGAGCCCGCGCAGCGCGCCGGCCAGGCGCGACACACGCTCGGCGAGCTCGGCGAACGTGCGGGTCCGGTCGCCGCACACCGTGGCGGGGCGGTCCGGGTGCTGCTGGACGGCACGGTGCAGGGCCTGGGTCAGATACATCCGACCATAGTGACTGAAATCACATCCCGACGGTGCCGCCGGATGTCCGCAGCGCCGGACGCCGAGGGGCTTACCCCAGATTGACGACGAGCTGCTCCACCAGCCGGACCGACGCCGCGGCGTCCGTCCCGTCGAGCACCGTCCAGGGGCTCAGCCAGGACACCGCGGCCAGCTCCCGGTAGACGGCGTCGGTGCGGCGCTGCAGCGCGGCGTCGCTCTCGTAGGCGTCCCGAGCGCGGTTCGGCTCGGACCCTTCCCGCCCCCGTGCCCGGGCCGCGGCGACCTCGCCGGGTACCGCGAGCAGCAGCTGATGGTCCGGCTCCGGCACGCCGAACCGGTCGATCTCCAGCGCCCGCACCCACTCCACGACGTCCCCGACCGCGTCCTGGCCCAGCCGGGCGGCGCTGTAGGCGGCGTTCGAGGCGACGTAGCGGTCGACCAGGACCACGTCGTGGGCGTCCACGGCCGCGCGCAGCGACCGCGCGGCATCGCGGCGGTCGAGGGCGAACAGCACGGCCATCGCGTGCACCGAGGAGCCCAGGTCACCCATCCGGCCGTAGAGCGCGTCCCGGGCGAGCTCGGCGTGCACGTCGTGCTCGTAGCGGGGGAAGGCCACCCCGGTGCTGCGCACACCGCGATCCTGCAGCCGCGCGGACAGCGCGGACGCGAACGTGCGCTTCCCGGCCCCGTCCAGGCCCTCGATCACCACCAGCCGTCCCACGAGCGGCGAACCTACCGGTCCGGCTCAGGCTCCCAGCTCGCGCACCCGCGGCCAGGTCCCGGCGAACCCCGGGTGCAGCTCCAGGTCGCCGAGCCGGTCCGCGCGTACCCAGCGCAGTTCGGTGCTCTCCATGCCACGCACCGATACCGGTGGCGCGGCCGGCGCCCGCAGCACCACCGTGGTGTAGCTCCAGCCCCCGTGGTCGTCGAGGAACGTGTCCGCCTCGAGCAGGAGCGCCAGGTCCAGGTCGCTCTCCTCGGAGGCCTCGCGCAGCGCCGCGTCGCGGGCGGTCTCGCCGGCATCACGTGCACCACCGGGTACGCCCCAGGTGCCGCCGTGGTGGCTCCAATCCGCGCGGTGCTGCAGCAGCACCCACTCGCCGCCCTCGTCCGCGTCGCGGTGGCGCACCAGCAGGCCGGCAGCGCCGTAGAGGCCCCAGTGCTTGTGTCCGAGGGCGCAGTGGACCCAACCGTCGCCCGAGCCGTTCATCAGGCCACCCTAACCCGCGCGGAGTGAGATCATCGGGCCATGCGCACGCCGATCACGAGACGTCGCCGGTCGGAGCCGGGGTTCACCGGGGCGGCCGGGTGACCGGCCATGTCCTGGTCGCCGGGGCCGGGATCGCCGGGACGGCGGTCGCGCTGGCGCTGCGCCGGGCCGGGATCGGGGTCACGGTCGCCGAGTCCCGCGCGGCCGACCACGCCGGGGGCGCCGGGGTCCGGCTGAACCCGAACGCGATGGACGCGCTGCGCGCGATCGGCGCCGACGGCGCGGTGATCGCCGCGTCGGCGTCGCTGGTCCGCACGGAGGTGTTCTCCCCCACCGGGGAGCGGCTGAGCTACCGGCTCGCGGCCGACCCGGCATCGCCGCGTGGGTTGCCCCGGTCGATGCTGTGGAACCGGCTTTCGACGGCCCTGCGCGACGAGGCTGCGCGTGCCGGAGCGGAGTTCCGGCACGACACACGCGTCACCGGCGTGACCCGCACGGCGGACGGGATCGTCGCCCTGCTCGACGACGGCGGCGAGATCGTCGCCGACGCGCTCGTCGGCGCCGACGGGGTGCGGTCCGCGGTCCGGACCTGGATCGACCCGGACGCCCCGGCCCCGCAGGGCGGCCGAACCCGCACGATCTACGGCTTCACACCGGACCCGCCGTGCGAGCCGCCACCACCCGAGGTGTTGCGGATCCACCTGGGCGCACGGGCGTTCTTCGCCTCCCGCCGGGACGCGCACTCCGGCGGCTGCTCGTGGTTCACCAACGTCCCGGTGACCGGGGCCCGGGCCGGCGACGGCGACGACCTGCGGGAGCGCGACCTGCGGGAGCGGCTGGACGAACTGTTCGGCGACGACGACTCCCCCGCCGCCTCGACGGTCCGGCACGCCGACCGGGTGCTGGGTTTCGACGACCTCGCACTGCCGCACGTCCCCCGCTGGCACACCGACCGGATGATCGTCATCGGCGACGCGCTGCACGTCGCGCCGCCGGCGTCCGAGCAGGGTGCGGCGATGGCGATCGAGGACGGCGTGGTGCTGGCCCAGTGCCTGCGCGACCGGCCTCGGCCGGCCGACGCGTTCGCCGCGTTCGAGGCTCTGCGGCGGGAACGCGTGGAGGCCGTCGTCGCCCTGGGCCTCGGCAACGCCCCGGGCCCGCCGCGCCGCGGCGCCGCTCGACTCCTCCACCGCGCGCGCGATCGGTTCGCCGCGCTGGGGCGGCTGGCGACACTTTCCGACTGGCAGCGCCGACCGCCGACCGGCGGCCCGGCGTGGGCCTATGACCACCACATCGACTGGACGGAGAAGATGCGATGAGCAGGGCATACTGGGTGAACGCGTTCCGCGCGGTGCACGACCCGGAGAAGCTGGCGGCCTACGTGGAGCTCGGCGGACCAGCGATGGAGTCCGCCGGCGGGCGGTTCCTGGCCCGCGGGCCGGCCGCCGCCGCGTACGAGGCGGGGCGGCTCGAGCGGACCACGCTGATCGAGTTCGACAGCGTGGCGGCCGCCGTCGCCGCGTACGAGAGCGCGGACTACCGCGCGGCTCTCGACGCGCTGGGCGACGGCGCCGAGCGCGACATCCGGATCGTCGAGGCGGCAAAGGGCACGTCCGCGACGCCGGGCGCCGCGCACTTCCTGTCCATCTACCGGGCCACGCACGACGAGGACAAGCTCGCCGCCTACCGGGAGTTCGCCGGGCCGGCGCTGCAGGCGGCGGGCGGGCGGTTCGTGGCCCGCGCGACGGCGTCCGCGGCGTTCGAGTCCGGGCTGCGCGACCGCGTCGTCATCATCGAGTTCGACGACGTGGACGCGGCAGTCGCCGCGTACGGGAGCGCGGGTTACCGCAAGGCCCTCGACGCGTTCGACGGCGGCGCCGAGCGCGACATCCGCATCGTCGCGCCGATCACCGACTGATCCGCACACGCCGGCGCGGGAAGCTCACCCCTCCCGGAGCCTGGAGAGCAGCCGGTCGAGGTTGCGGACCTGCGCCGAGTCGCCGCCGACGTCGTCGAGGAGACCGGGCCGCACGGCTTCCAGCTCGTCGGCGGCCCGATCCCGCTCGCCGGCCGCGCCCAGCATCTGCGCGATGAGGAAGCGAGCGCCGACGACCTGCTCGGCGTCGGCACCTCCGGCGTTCATGACGAAGTACCGCAGCTGCGGCAGGGCCTGGTGTGCGCGCCCGAGCTCTGCGTAGGCGAGTCCGGCCTGGTAGGCGAGATCGCGCAGCATGGACTCGGGTGTACTCCGGTAGCGCCGGTACTCCTCCGCGACGGCGACGAACAGTGGGGCGGCACGCGTGAACTCGCCGGCCTGGGCCAGGGCTACGGCCAGGTGGTGGCGCAGCCGCAGGTGCTGGTAGGGCTGTCCGACGGAACGTTCCACCCCGCCGTCCAGCAGCCGTACGGCCATGTCCGGCCGGTCGGCGTCGAGCAGTGCCTCGACGTTCGCGACCAGCTCGTCGTACTCGGCCTCGGCCAACGGCGTCGTGGGGTGGCCGTCCGCCGGATGTCGTCGCGGGGACAGCAGCGGCCGCCGGAAGGGCCGGGTCGGATCACGGTCGGGGTCGCTTACCGGCTCACGCCCGGCGTCGGTCTCCGCACCGCCTCCGGCGGTGAAGGCGACGAGGCCCGCATAGACGGCATCGGCGGACGGGCGATCGTCCGGCCCCTTCGCCAGCATCTGTGTGACCAGCGCGTCGAGCTCGGCCGGAACGTCCGCGCGGCGAGCGCGTACCGAGGGGGCGGAGGACTGCAGGTGGTGCACGCGCAGCGGCTTGGCCGAGGTCCCGTGGAACGGTGGGTCCCCGGTCAGGAGTTCGGTGAGCAGGCAGCCGAGCGAGTAGACATCGGACGCGGCGGTCACCACGAGCCCGAGGTTCTGCTCCGGGGACATGTACGGCGGAGTGCCGATGGTCCGGTCGACCTGGGTGAGCCGCGGCAGTGCCCCGGCCCCGCGCAGGATCGCGATGCCGAAGTCCAATACCTTCACCAGGCCGCCGTCAACGATCATGACGTTCGCAGGCTTGATGTCCCGGTGGACGACGTCCACGCGGTGCACGTCGGCGAGCACGGCGGCGATCTGCGCGCCGATCGCCGACGCCCACGCGATGCTCGGCGGAGCGTTCTCGTAGTCGGCCCCGTCTAGGACGGCTTCGAGGGTCGTTCCACGCAGGAGCTGCATGACGACCCACAGCTGAGGGGCGCCGTCGGACGTGGCCTCGACGCCGGTGTCGTACACCGCCGGTGCTCCGGCGAGCTCCAGCCGGGCGGTCGTCCGGATCTCGCGGAGGAACCGCTTCCGGTCACGTTCCAAGCCGTCGAGGATCTCGGCCGCCTCCGGACTGTCCGGTGTGGAGGGCACCGACTGGGGCTGGCGCAGCACCTTGATCGCGACCCGGCGGTCGAGTCGCTCGTCGTAGCCGTGGAAGACCTGGCTCATGCCGCCGCGACCGAGCACCCCGCCCACCCGGTAGCGCTCGCCGTAGTACCGCGCCGTCGAGTCGGCCATCACGTCCTCTCCGCCCAGGCCCTCACGTGGTCTCGGGATCGTCTCGCCGCTTCTCGATCTCCGTCAACACGCGAAGGTCGTCGGCCTCCTCGATCTCGGCGCTGCGTGTCTCGGCCGCACGGCGGGCGGAGTCGAACCGCGTGTAGCGCTCACCGGCCACCGCGTGCATCTCGTCCGCGGACACCGTCCCGCTGCCCTGCAGGACCGACTGCTCGTTGAAGACGAGGAACCGGTCCGTCTGCGCCACCCAGTCGGCCATCAGCGTCGGCCGCCGCAGCTCCGCCCGGTGCTCGGCGAAGTCGAGGAACATCGTGGTCAGCCGGTTGAGCTGCCTGATCTCCGGCTCGGTCAGGTAGTTCTTCGCGACGATCACGTCCGCCCTTCTGACCCGGTCCCCCGCAAACGCCGTGAGCCCCATGTTCGGTTGATCGGCGGAGCACCGCAGGAGCACCAGCTCGGCGGCGGTATGTCCGGTCACGGCGTGGACGAGCTTGTTCTGGATCGTCGCGAAGAAAGTCCTCGCGGTGCCGGAGTCCTTGTCGTAGTCGGCGCTGGAGACGGCGAAGATCTCACGGACCTTCTGGTAGAAGCGCTTCTCGGACGCCCGGATGTCCCGGATGCGTTCGAGGAGCTCGTCGAAGTAGTCGAATCCGCCGGGGTCCTTGAGGCGCCGGTCGTCGAGGACGAAACCCTTGACGAGGTACTCGCGCAGCGTCGTTGTAGCCCACTGGCGGAACTGGACGGCGCGGTCCGTCGACACCCGGTATCCGATCGCCAGGACCATGTCAAGGTTGTAGATCTTGATCTCCCGACGGACCTGGCGGGAGCCCTCCTCCTGAACCCTTAACTCAGAGTTAAGGGTTGCCTCGTCGACCTCACCGTCGGCCAGAACCCGCCGCGCAATCTGCACGATGTTGGGCACTGAGGTCCCGTACAGCTCGGCGATCTGGACCTGGGTCAGCCAGACCGTGCCGTCGACCGGCCGCAGCTGGACCTGCGACCGGCCGTCGTCGCTGCGGTAGACGACGATCTCGCCGCCGGGCTCGGTCACCGGCCGGTCTCCCGCTCCATCTCCGCCCGCAACGCGGCGAGCGCCTCGTCGCGGGCCGGCTCCCGGATGATCCGGTAGGCGCGCTTGCGAGCGGCCTCCTTGATCGCCTTCTGGAACTCGTCGTTGTCGAAGTAGAGCTTCATGAAGTCGGTGTTGCGCTCGGCGTTCCCGGCGACGATGTCGTCGAGCCGGTCGTCGGCGACCTGCCCGAAGCGCTCCTCGTCGTTCATCAGCGCGATCTGCTGCATGCCCGTGTCCTCGACGAGCCCGACGACCTGCTGGAAGACCAGGATCTCGTCGGACGTGCCGAGTCCGAGGCCGAACCGGTCGTTCAGCTCGGCGATCACCTCGGCCAGCGGCACCATGTCGGGCTCGCGTGCCATCGCGCCGTCGGCGGCGTGCCCGCGCACGGTCCGGTCGCCCACATCCGAGAGCGACACGTTGTGCTGGCCGGTGAACTCCAGACGGAAGTGGCTCAGGTCGGAGTCGCCGATGTCGACGGTGACCGGCGGCCGGCCGGGCAGCCGGAGCAGCAGCAGGCGCCCGTACTGGTAGAGCCGCTCCAGGTCCGGGTCACCCCAGTCGATCACCTGGGCGAGCACGCTGTAGGCGCCGACGAAACCCTGCAGGGCCTTACGGAACTGCTCGCGCTCGTCGTCGGTGTCGAGAGCGTTGAACCGGTCGATCGCCGGGTTGAGGTACTCGTGCAACCTGGCGTGCAGCTTCTTCTCCGCGGCCTGCGCCATGCGCCCGGGTGGCGCCTCACCGAGCACCCGGACGAAGGCCTCCATCTCCGAGACGGCCAGCAGGCCGAAGTCCATCACCTCGCGCTGCTTGTCGTAGAGCAGGTTCGGGTCACCCTCGGTGGTCAGTGTCGCCTCGAACCACGGCTCGAAGTGAGCCTTGATCGCGTCCGCCTGGTTGGCGAAGTCTAAAACGCGAACATCGTCCTGGGACTTGAGCGGATGCGTGCGGTTGAGTCGGGACAGCGTCTGCACGGCGGCGACACCAGTGAGCAGCTTGTCCACGTACATGCCGCAGAGCAGCGGCTGGTCGAACCCGGTCTGGTACTTCTCGGCGACGACGAGCAGCTGGTACTCGTCCTGGTTGCGCGCGGCGGCCTTGGGATCGTCGGCCTTGGTGTAGGCGAACCGGTCGGGAAGCTGCGTCTCGGGGAAGCCGTTGAGCTGCGCCTCGGTGAACTCCAGTTCGGAGTCGCCGTCGGTGAGCTTCCCGGAGAACGCGGCCAGCACCCCGATGTCGGTGCGTCCGAGGTCGTCGGTCAGGTGCTCGCAGATCGCCTGGTACAGCGACAGGGCTTCCTGCCGACCGCCGGTCACCACCATCGCCTTGGCCCGGCCCCCCAGTCGCGGCCGGACGGTCTCCAGGAAGTCCTCGACGATCAGCTTCGCCTTCTGCTTGACCGAGGTCGGGTGCTGCTCGGCGAACCGGACGAGCGCCGATTTCGCCCTGCGCTCGTCGACGTCCGGGTTGGCGGTGCCCGACTGGTGCTCGACGGCGGCGTTGCGCAGCTTCCACTTCGTGTCGTAGGTGAGGTAGTTGGCGAGGACGTCGAGGATGTAGCCCTCGTCGATCGCCTGCTTCATCGAGTAGACGTGGAACGGTTCGAAGACGCCGGGCTCCCCGGTCTCCGGGTCGATGCGTTCGAGGTTCCTCGTGCCGAACGTCTTGAGCGTCGGGGACTTCGGGGTGGCAGTGAAGGCGAAGTAGGACAGGTTCGGCTGCCGACCGCGGGCCCGGGTCAGGGCCGCCATCGGGTCCTCACCCTCCTCCGGTGTGGCGTTGGAGCCGAGTGCCTGCTTGAGCCGGGTCGCCGCGTCGCCGCTCTGCGACGTGTGCGCCTCGTCGATGATCACCGCGTACCGGCGGTCGGCCAGCCCCTTCTCCGCGATCTTGCCGAGGACGAACGGGTACATCTGCAGCGTCGAGATCACGATCTTCGACGTCGAGTCGGCGAGCGCGGCGGCGAGCTGCGTGGAGTCCTCGTCGATCTTCTTGACGACGCCCGGGACGTGGTCGAACTGGAAGATGGTGCGCTGCAGCTGGCGGTCCAGCACGACCCGGTCGGTGATGACCACGGTCTTGTGGAACACCGGCTGGTTGGCCGCGTCGAACAGGTTCGACAGCCGGTGCGCGAGCCAGGCGATCGTGTTCGACTTGCCCGACCCGGCAGAGTGCTGGACCAGGTAGTTGCTGCCGGCACCGTGGTCGCGGGCGTGGTGCACCATCTTGGTGACGACGTCCCACTGGTGGAACCGGGGGAAGATCCGGTCCGCGGTGTGCGGGTTGAGCCGCTTGCCGGTCGCGTCGGAGCCCTCGACGTGCACGAACCGCGCGATGATCTCCAGCCAGTTCGCGCGCTCCCAGATCTGCTCCCAGAGGTAAGCGACGGCGTAGCTGCCGTCGGCCGGGGGCGGGTTGCCGGCGGCGCCGCTGACGCCCGGGCCGTTGCTGCCGACGTTGAACGGCAGGAACCGGGTGTCGCCGCCGGTCAGCCGGGTCGCGATGGCGACTTGGTCGGGGTCCACGGCGAAGTGCACGAACGCACGCTTGGCGAACAGCAGCTCGTGCGGGTCCCGGGCCCGGTACTGGGCCTTGGCGTGCTCGATGCCCTGCCCGGTGTTCGGGTTCTTCAGCTCGATCGTCGCGGTGGGGAGACCGTTGACGAGCAACACCATGTCCACCGACTGCTTCGACTTCGTGGAGTAGAAGACCTGCCGCGCGACGGTCAGCACGTTGGACTCGTACTCGACCAGCGCGTCCGCGGCGAGGGTGTGGCCGGGCCGGAAGTAGGCGAGCTCGATCTGCACGCCGCGGTCCTTGACGCCCTGGCGGAGCACGTCGAGCACACCTCGGGAGTCGATCTCCATGGCGACGCGCTCGGCGAACCGGCGCTGCGCGGTGTTCTGGTCGCCGCCGTGTAGCTCGATCAGCTTGTCCCAGCTCGTGATCTGGGTGGCGGCGATGAACTCGAACAGCGAGCCGCTGTCGAGACCGAGTTCGGGGCGGTAGAAGCCGGACGATGCCTTCTCCCACCCTGCGTGCTCGACGAGCTCGTGCTCGACGGCGTCCTCGAACGCGCGCTCGGTGTGGGCCCCGGGGTTCATACCTCGACACCTCGCGCGGTCGTGACGTCGATCTGACCGGTGACGGCGGCGGTGATCAGAGCGAGGCGGTGCTCCGTAAGCAATTTCTTAAATTGATCCAATTCAACACGGAGCCCACGGGCAGCCAGGATCAGCTGCTCGACCTCAAGCTGCCGGTCAGGACGAATATTTGGAATCGGGATCGCCCCGAATAGCTCCCAACTGCGAAAATCGACTGCCCGCTCCCTGGTGCTTGTTGCAAATAGGCCAAGATACCCGTCTAAAGCTAACGAACGAAGTAGACGACCGTAGAAAACGCCGCTTCCACCGTCACAAGGAATACACACATGATTGACCGGGCTGCAGTTGCCGGACGCTTCCGCATCTCCGATCGCTCCGGAGAATCCGTCGAGCCCATGAACCACCACGTCACCGGCTTCTACAGCTTGCCCTTGAGGCTCTGTCGACGAAGACATCGTGTAACCCTCCGCCCTTCGAAGGCTCCGAGCAGTAACCTGACCATCTCGAAATGCGGTCACGACTTCATCAGTTGATCCAGCAGGTCTGGTTTGTTTTCGAAGCAGCCGCCGTAGCGGAGCACACTCAGCCCCGCCGTCCTTTGCTAATGCACTCTCACCAATCATTTCAGCAATCAAGCTATCGGCGCGCTCAGAGAGGAGCCGCTGCATCTGTCGACACTTGGATGCCAATGAATCAATCCTCTGACACTGGACGTCAAGGAACCGCAGGATCCTCGTTTGATCGTCAGTCGACGGCAGGAGGACTGGGGCCGCGGCAAGCCTCTCCCGGCCCAGCTCGATCTGGTTGGTAGAGCCGACCGTCAGAGCACCAAGTAGTCCCTGAAATGGAGCAGAAGACAGCCAATAGTAGAGGTAGCGAGGAATGACATCGGCCGGGTCCGAGCGAATGATCGTAATATGGCTGTCTGCGACACATTCTCTGGAATCGGGAGACGCCTCAAAGATTCCTACTCGACCGAGCGTGCCAGTACCCGTCGAGTTCAAAAGGATGTCCCGTCGAACTAGTCGACCCTTACTCGTAGCTCCAGAATCCTCGGAGTGCCTATGGTACCGGGTTCGGCTCCAATCGATACCGTCTAGGCGATTAGCGACCTGCCCAATCACACGAACTTGACTATCGTCGACGTACGACGGAGTTAACCCTCGACCAATCAGGGTAGCCAAGGTCTTGATGGGGACCATTCGCCAGCCGTCAGGGCACCTCAATTGGGGATCGAACATCAGGATGAAACCTCGGCAAGCAGCCTCTGAATCTGCATCTCAAGCTCGCGTAGTTCTGAATCGATCTCAGCCAAGGGCCGTGGTGGACTGTAGACATAGAAGTGCTGCATGATAGGAATCTCGTATCCAATTTTGGTCTTCGAGTAGTCGATCCAAGCATCAGGAAAATATGGGACGACCTGGCGCTGGAAGTAGTCGTCGATATATTCGTCCAGCGGGACGTTCTCGTAGTCCCGCAGGTCCGGGTCCGGCAGGGGCTCACCTTTCGACATCTGCACTTCACCGTCCGGGTCAGCCACCGCGATTGCGCTCCAGATGCCCTTAGTGATCGGCTGGTTGTTACTGGGCCATAGGACACCCTTATCCCGTGCGATGTCCAGCAGTCCGGCCGCCGCGTCCCTCTTCATCGCCCACAGAGATCCGAGGTGCGGCCGCAGCGCCTCGATGAACGCGTCCCTGTCCGACCACCTCCCGAGCGGCTTGGAGTTCTCCAGCGCGACGAGGGCGTCCTCCGTGATCTCGAACCGCTGCTTGAGCGGTCGTTCCACGGTGATCCGCTGGTGACCGAAGTCGCGGGTCCGGAAGATCTTCACCTTCGCGTGGTCCGCGTGCTCCGGCTCGTCGGCGACCGACACCGCCTTGTCGTACAGATCGGTGATGTGCGCGATCTGCGGCTCGCTGATCTCCTTGCGCTTGTCCCCGAACGACTTGCGCATCTTCACCCACTGGTCGCGGGCGTCGAGCAGCACGACCTTGTCCTTGAGCGACGGTCGCTTGCGGTTGGACAGGATCCAGAAGTAGGTGGAGATTCCGGTGTTGTAGAAGAGCTGGTCGGGCAGGGCGACGATGCCCTCCAGCAGGTCGTTCTCCAGGATCCACTGCCGGATCCTCGACTCGCCCGACCCGGCGGCGCCGGTGAACAGCGGCGACCCGTTGAACACGATCGCCAGACGAGAGCCCTTGCCCTCGGCGGGCTCCATCTTCGAGATCATGTGCTGCAGGAACAGGAACGAGCCGTCGTTGATCCGCGGCAGGCCCGCGCCGAAGCGGCCGGCGTGGCCGAGTTCGGCCTCGGACTCGATCTCGTCCTTGACCTTCTTCCACTCCACGCCGAACGGCGGGTTGGCCAGCATGTAGTCGAACTTGCGGTGGGCGTAGGCGGGGTCCGAGAACGTGTTCGCCAGCGCGATCTCGCCGCGGTGGCTGCTCATCAGCATGTCCGACTGGCAGATCGCCCAGGAGTCGGGGTTGACCTCCTGGCCGTAGAGGTAGACCTCGGCCCGAGGATTCATCGACTTGATGGCCTCGTCGGCCGCGGTCAGCATGCCGCCGGTGCCGCAGGCCGGATCGAGGATGTTGATGACCTGCCCCTCGGCGCTGATCCGGTCGTCCGGGGCGAAGAGCAGGTTCACCATCAGCTTGATGACCTCGCGCGGGGTGAAGTGCTCACCGGCCGTCTCGTTCGAGTCCTCCGCGAACTTGCGGATCAGGTGCTCGAAGACGTAGCCCATCTCGTGGTTGTCGAGCCGGTCGAGGCCCTCGAACTCGGCGAACTTCGAGACGACCTTGTAGAGGAGCTTGTTGCCCGCGAGCTTCGTGATCTGGGTGTCGAGATCGAAGTTGGCGAGGATCTCCCGGACGTTCGGGGAGAACCCGTTCACGTAGTCGCGCAGGTTCTTCGCCACCCCTGTCGCGTCCGAGGCGAGCGTCGAGAAGTCCTGTTCGGACGTGTTGTAGTACGGCAGGTCCGCGGCCTTCTGCAGGATGCGCTGCTTGTTCTGGATCTCGCCGAACCTCTCGTCCTGTTCGCGGACCTTCTCGCGGGTCGGCGCCATCTTCGCGTCCAGGCGACGCAGCAGCGTGAAGGGCAGGATCACCCCGCCGTACTCGTGCCGCTTGTAGTCACCGCGCAGCAGGTCCGCCACCGACCAGATGGAGGCGGCCATCTGCGCATGCGTGGGTCCGGAGCTCACTTAGATCTCGCTTTCGTTCGGGTCCGTGGCGATGTTCTCGCGCGGCGTGATCGGGGCGGGCAGCAGGGCGCCGGTCGTCAGTCCGTGCAGCGTTTGGTCGAGCACGCCCCGGCCTAGCTTCGACAGCGCGCTCAGCG
This sequence comes from Pseudonocardia sp., assembly GCA_030451825.1. GTDB lineage: Bacteria > Actinomycetota > Actinomycetes > Mycobacteriales > Pseudonocardiaceae > Pseudonocardia. The sequence continues at coordinate 16,161 of JAKDNL010000035.1, forward strand.
CGTCCTGCAGGTCGAGGACGTGCCGGAAGGTGGCGCCGTAGCGGCGCTGCTCGGCGACCGGGATGCGCGGGATGCCGCAGCGGCGCAGGTCGTCACGGCTGATCGCGCCGTGGGTGTTCGAGACGGGCAGAGCGGCGACGTCGGCCCGGAGGAACAGCGCGACGAAGTGCGAGTCCAGCCGGTCGGGGTCGATCTCGACGACCTGGGCGACACCCTTCTCGTCGTCGACGGTTCCGGTCGCGACGACCGGCGGGCGGCCGAGGGTCTTGAGCAGGACGTCGCCGGTGCGCGGCGTCGTGTCCCGCGCCCGGATCCGCAGCGCGCCCGACCGTTCCAGCTCCGCGAGAGTGACCGAGGGCCGGTCGCGGCGGGCCGGCGTCTCGACCGGTTCGGGGAAGGCGTCGCCGATCCGCTCGTGACAGGTACGGATCCGGTCGACGATCCCCGCGAGCTCGCCGGGCGGGGCGAACGGCCGCGCCGCGAGGTGACCGGCCGGCAGCAGGTCGGTGTCGCCGTCGAGCAGGGCGAGGCGCGGGACCGCACGGACGGTCGTGGGAGCCGCGTCGGAGGACAGGCGCTCCCACTGCCGTCCGTCGGCCGGCAGGTCCGCCGGGTCGGCCAGATCCGAGAGGTCGATCATGCGCACCGGGGCGGCGTCGACCGGCGGACGACGCAGGACCCACAGGTGCACCATCGATCCACCGGACCCGACGAGCGTCGCGGGCAGGGCGATGACCTCCCGCAGCGCTCCCGAGCGGACTAGGCCGGAACGCAGCTCGCGACCGGACGGCCGCGCGGAGTTCGCCGGCGTGACCGCCACGACCGCCGTCCCCCCGGGCCGCAGGAGCGACAGGCAGACGGTCACCCACGCCAGTTCGTGGTCGACGTCCGCCGAGCCACCGAGACTCCATCGCGGGTCGAACAGCGGTGCCCGCCGTCCCGATGCCGGTCCACGGCAGAGCACGGCGGCCGCCGTTCCGCTGTAGGGGGCGAGCCGGTTGTCGGCCTCCGGGTCCCCCGTGTGCACGGCGTATCGCGCCGCGAGCGGATGACTCCGGAGGCGGGCGGCCGCGCTCCGCGCGATGGCCTCGTCGGTCTCGTGGCCGACGAGCTGGACGTGGTCGCCGAACCGGTCGGCGACAGCCGCGAGCAATCCGCCATCCGCGCAGTCGGGGTCGAGGACGACCGGTGGGTCGCCCGCGTCCGGCTCGTCGCCAGACTCCGGGGAGCCGACGTCCTCCGGGAACGGCAGCAGCGCGGCCATGGTCCGCGCCAGCAGGTCCTCCGCGGTCCACGCACCGATCGCCCGTTCCTGCGGGACGACCCGGTGCCCGCCGATCACGTCCGGAGCGACGGCGTCGATCCGCTGGGTGCCGGTGTCGGTTCGGCCGGCGACAGCCAGCTGGCCGGCCTTCCCCGTGGTCGTCAGCCAGCCCAGGACCTCGGTCCAGGAGTAGAGCCCGTCGTGCGGGCGTGGGAACTCGCTGGGATAGCGCTTGCGCCAGTTCGATACCGCGGCACGACCGACACCGGCCCGGCGCGCGATCGCCGCCGCCGTCACGAGGTCGTCCTTGTCGGTTGTCACGACGCAGACCGTAGCGCTCACAGCAAGAACTGGCAACATTCGTGAACACACTGGTCAATGTTCACAACTGCCGCTACGGTTCGGACACCACACAGACCGGAGGTTCGAGGTGCACCACCACCGTCTCGCCCAGGCCGTGCACCGCTCGACGCACGTGCGTCCCGTCCCGCAGCGCTCCTGCGGCAAGCGCCGCTACGAGGACCGCATCGCCGCGGACCTCTCGTTGGCCCTGATCCGCAGGCATGGCCGGGTTCGGGGGAAGGATCCGGTCCGCTCATACCTGTGCCCGTCCTGCGACGGGTGGCACCTCACGTCGAGGCGAACCTGGTGCGCGTCGTTCCCGGCTCCGCGCCGGCCGCTGGAGCGCTGACCTCGCGAAGTCGGACGGTATCGCCACGTCGTACACCTGGACGGCGGCTGCCCAGCCCCGATCCACACCCGCACGATGATGAACGACGCTTGACGAGAGGTCCGGACATGACGAGGCGACGTGGCCGACAGTCGTCCGGTTCGGGTGGCTTCGCGGGATGGGGCATCCTGCTCGCGCTCGCCCTGCTCGTGGCGACGTGGCAGCGGACGTGGTCAGTAGGCCTTGGGCTGGCGCTGGTACTCATCATCTACCTGTTCTGGATCCACCCGTCGAGCTGCCGGGTTCAGAAGCTCGACGGCGATCCCTACTCTCAGCCGTCGTCCGGGTGGCTCGGAACGTGCCGACGGCACCGCACGATGAGATCGAGCCTGCCGACCATGTCCCGCGCGCCGGGTCACTTCTGGCCGCAGATCTGGTGGCCCCGTCCCGGCGGAGCCGCAGCCGCACACAGTCCACCGCTTCAGCCGCGCCGACCGCGATCCGCCGGGGTCCCGTTGCCGGCGCCGAACGGCGGGACGCGGATCGTGACGATCCTCGCCGTCGCCAGCCTCGCCGTCGCGATCATGAGCTTCCTCCGGCGCACACACGCCGGCGCGGCGGCCGCGAGATGCGACCGCCGCGCCGGCGGAACTGCGTGCGGGTCTACCGCTGAGGGATTACCTCAGTACCGGTAGTGCTCCGGCTTGTACGGGCCCTCGACGTCCACGCCGATGTACTCGGCCTGGTCCTTGGTGAGCTTGGTCAGCTCGCCGCCGAGCGCGAGCACGTGCACGCGCGCGACCTTCTCGTCGAGGTGCTTGGGCAGCCGGTAGACCTCGTTGTTGTACTCGGTGTGCTTGGTGAACAGCTCGATCTGCGCGATCGTCTGGTTCGCGAAGCTGTTCGACATCACGAACGACGGGTGGCCGGTCGCGTTTCCCAGGTTCATCAGGCGGCCCTCGGAGAGCACCAGGATGGTGTGCCCGTCCGGGAAGATCCACTCGTCGACCTGCGGCTTGATGTTGATCTTCTTGATGCCCTGGATGCGGCCCAGGCCGGCCATGTCGATCTCGTTGTCGAAGTGACCGACGTTGGCCAGGATCGCCTGGTGCTTCATCTTCTGCATGAGCTCGGTGGTGATGATGTCCTTGTTGCCGGTCGTGGTGACGACCACGTCGGCGGTCTGGATGACATCTTCGATCCGCGCGATCTGGAAGCCCTCGAGCATCGCCTGCAGTGCGCAGATCGGGTCCACCTCGGACACCAGGACGCGGGCGCCCTGCCCGGCCAGCGCCTCGGCGCAGCCCTTGCCGACGTCGCCGTAGCCGGCCACGACCGCGACCTTGCCGCCGATCAGGACGTCGGTGGCGCGGTTGAGCCCGTCCAGCAGCGAGTGCCGGATGCCGTACTTGTTGTCGAACTTCGACTTGGTGACCGAGTCGTTGACGTTGATCGCCGGGAACAGCAGCTTGCCCTGCTCGGCCAGCTGGTAGAGGCGGTTGACGCCGGTGGTGGTCTCCTCGGTGACGCCGCGGATGTCCGAGTTGATCGTGGTCCAGCGCTTCGGGTCCTCGGCCAGGCTGCGGCGCAGCGTGGCCAGGATGACCCGCTCCTCGTCCGGGACGGTCAGGTCGTCGTCGGCGACGGTCGGCACGACGCCGGCCTGCTCGAACTCGACGCCCTTGTGCACGAGCAGGGTGGCGTCACCGCCGTCGTCCAGGATCATGTTCGGGCCGACGATGTTGCCCGCCTCGTCGGTGAACTTGAACAGCTGCTCGGTGCACCACCAGTAGTCCTCGAGGGTCTCGCCCTTCCAGGCGAACACCGGGACGCCCTGGGGGTTCTCCGGGGTGCCGTTCGGCCCGACGACGGTCGCGGCGGCCGAGTCGTCCTGGGTGGAGAAGATGTTGCAGGACACCCAGCGCACGTCGGCGCCCAGGCTGACCAGCGTCTCGATCAGCACGGCGGTCTGCGTGGTCATGTGCAGCGAACCGGCGATCCGGGCGCCGTGCAGCGGCTTGGCCTCGGCGTACTCGCGGCGCAGGTCGATCAGGCCGGGCATCTCGTTCTCGGCCAGGCGGATGTCCTTGCGGCCGGCCTCGTGACCGAACAGGTCGGCGACGGCGAAGTCCAGACCACCCGCGTGCTGCAGCTTCGGGTGGTTGGTCGTGTCGGATGCGGTCATGGGGTTGGTGCGCCTCCTCGTAGGGCAAGTGTCGGCCGGCGGCACCCGTGCGGTGCCCGTCCGGCCCTGAAGCGGGCCCGCTCTCCGGATGACGTGCTCCGGGGCGGTACCTGGTTCCTCGGCGTCGGTCGGCGGTGACCGGCCGGCCGGGACATCGACCGGGTGTGTGCGGGGGCGAGCGGGTCCGTGCGGCGGTGCCGCGTACCCGTCATCGCTTCCGGCGACGGTCCCGGGACGGACAGGGCAGCCTCCTCTTGCGAGTCAGGCGCCCTTGTGCAACGGCCATCGGTCGAGCGTGGCAGGCCTGATGCCCGCTGCAGCGCCTCTCGACCGTCGACTACGCGATTGCCGCCCCAGGATCCCGAGCTGCGCCGGTCCCTGTCAACCGGGCGTGACCCGTCCCGGCGTCGTCCCGGATCCGCTCTTGACACCGAAGGGCGGGCGGAAGCGAGGGCCGTCATCGCAGGTCGGGATCAGTCCAGCAGGTGGTCGCGCAGCAGCGTCTCGGCGGCCGGGGCCCGCCCGTGTGACGCCAGCAACCCTGCCGGTGCCAGCACGGATCCGCTGTCCACCCGGACCGCGACCTGGGCCAGCGGGCCCATCAGCACCGGGTCGCGACGGACCGTCTCGGCGAGAGCGACCAGCCCCGCCGCATCGCGCTGGCGGAACACGCCACCGGTGAGCACGACGAGACCGATCTCACCGGCTCCCGGCCCGGGTTCGCCGTCCCGGCCGCGCAGGTGCCGGCGCAGTGCCACCACGGACGCGAGCGCGGCGAGGCGCCGGTCCTCGGCCGCGCTGCCGCGGTCGGCCGGTGCCGACGGCCCGGACGCCGCCAAAGCCGCGACCGACGGGGCGAGCAGGTCGGCCTCCACCGGGTCCACCACGCCCTCGGTCTGGGCCTCCAGGAGCACGCCGGCGGCACTGGAGCGCACACCGAGATCGCCCTCGACGGTGGCCGGAGCGAGCGTGTCGTGCGGTCCCGCGGAATGCACGTCGGTGGTGGCGGAGCCGACGTCGACCACGATCACGCCCGTCCCCGCCGCCCGGGCCAGCGCCACGACCCCGTCGCCGACCGCGACCGGCGTCCGGGTGCGCACCAGCCGGCGGAACCGGGGCCCGCCCGGCCCTGCGCCGAGACCCAGCACGTGGTTCGAGTAGAGTTCGGCGACGGCCGCGCGGGCCGCGTCCGGGGCGATCTCACCGGGACGCGGGGCGACGTTCGGGCACGCCGTGACGGTGCGGCCGGTGGAGCGCAGCAGGCCCAGCGCGTCGTCGCGGGCCTCGGCGTTGCCGGCCAGCACCACCGGGTACCGCCCGCGGGCCCGGGCCAGGCGGCTCGCGTTGTGCAGGAGCACCTCGGGGTCGTCACCGTCCGAACCGCCGACGAGCAGCACCACGCCGGGACGGTTGCTGCGCAGCTCGCGTACCGCCCCGCCCTCCAGCGGCCCGGCGTGCACGTGCACCACCCGCGCCCCGGACGAGCGGCAGACCTGGTGCGCGGCCTCGACGGCGGCCAGGCGCTCCACCCCGACCACGGCCAGGCGCAGCGAGCCCCCGGCCGACGAGCAGGCCAGCACGTCCGGCGCGGGCGCCCCCGGACGCCCGGACGACGCGGCCGCGCCGGCCACCGCCGCGTCGACGCCGGCCAGGACGTCCTCGGCGGTCGTCGGGTGCTCGGCGTAGCCGGCCAGGGACCCGTCCGGGTGCACCAGCGCGGCCTTCGTCCAGCACGATCCCACGTCCAGACACACCGCGGGTGCGGTCGGGTCGCCCGGACGCGGATCGGTCATGAGCAGCGAGCGTACTGGCGTCGGGCGCTCGCCGTCGGTAACCGAACCGTCCCGTTCTGATACACGCACGAGAACCGGCGGGGCGTCGCCGCCGGATCTGGGCGATTCGGGCGGTGATTCCCGGGCGTCGAGGCGGTAGTTTCCGTCGTGATCCACGACATGCCGTGGTGCTCGCCCGCTTCGGTCCCGGTTCTCGCCACGCACGCTTCCCTCGGAGGTTTTCCATGCTGGGCCTCATGCAGGACAGGCCGCTCACGCTGCCGCACGTCTTCCACCGCGCCGAGCAGCTGTTCGGACACAAGAAGATCGTGACGGCCACCGCGACCGGTCAGGACACGATCTCCATCGCCGACTGGGCTGTCCGGGTACGCCGGCTGGCCACCGTGCTCGACACCCTCGGGGTCGGCGCCGAGGGACGCGTCGGGACGTTCTGCTGGAACACCTCGCGCCACCTCGAGCTCTATCTCGCCGCGCCGTGTACCGGGCGGGTCCTGCACACGCTCAACATCCGGCTGTTCCCCGAACAGCTCGTCTACATCGCCAACCACGCCGAGGACGAGGTCGTGTTCGTCGACCGGTCCCTGCTGCCGCTGCTGTGGCCGAACGTGGCGAAGCTGGAGACCGTCAAGCACTTCATCGTGATCGACGACGGTGCGACCGCGGAGATCCCGGACGACCCGCGGATCCACGACTACGAGGAACTCCTCGCCGTCGCCGAGCCGTTCACCGGGCGATTCTCGATCGACGACGAGAACCGCGCGGCCGCCATGTGCTACACGTCCGGGACCACCGGGAACCCGAAGGGCGTGGTCTACAGCCACCGTTCCGCGCTGCTGCACTCGCTGATCACGCTGGTCGCCGACGGGATCGCGCTGTCCGAGCGCGACGTCGTGCTGCCGGTGGTGCCGATGTTCCACGCGAACGCCTGGGGCCTGCCGTACGGCTGCCTGCTGGCAGGGGCGAGCGTCGTGTTCCCCGGACCGAACATGACCCCGCAGGCGATCGTGGACCTGCTGGCCGAGCACAAGGTGACCGTCACCGGCGGCGTGCCGACGATCTGGATGGGCATGATCCCGCTGCTGGACGGGGCCGACCTCTCCTCGATCCGGTCCGTGCTCTGCGGCGGGTCGGCGGTGCCGAGGGCGCTGTCCGAGGCCTACCGGGACAAGCTCGGCGTCCCGATGCTGCAGGCCTGGGGCATGACCGAGACCTCGCCGATCGCGAGCGTCTCCTCGATCAACTCGCACATGGACGACTGGTCCGACGACGCCAAGGCCGACGCCCGTGCACGGCAGGGCTTCCCGTCGCCGCTGGTGGAGCTGCGGATCGCCGATCCGGAGAGCGGCGAGGAGCAGCCCTGGGACGACTCCGCGACCGGTGAGATCCAGGCCGCCGGGCCGTGGATCGCGAAGGAGTACTACCGCGGCGAGGGCGGTGGCGAGCAGTACACCGCCGACGGCTGGCTGCGCACCGGCGACGTCGCCACGGTCGACCGCTACGGCTCGTTCCGGCTGGTCGACCGCACGAAGGACCTGGTGAAATCCGGCGGCGAGTGGATCAGCTCGGTGGAGCTGGAGAACGAGATCATGGCCCATCCGGCCGTCGCCGAGGCCGCGGTGATCGCGATTCCGCACGAGAAGTGGGTGGAGCGCCCGATCGCCTGCGTGGTGGTCAAGGACGGCCAGAGCGTCACCCGGGAGGAGATCCTGGAATTCCTCCGGACGCGGGTGGCCAAGTGGTGGCTGCCCGACGCCGTGGAGTTCGTCGACGAGGTCCCCAAGACCAGCGTCGGCAAGTTCTCCAAGAAGACGCTGCGGGAGAAGTTCGGCGGCTACAAGGTGGCCGCACCAGACGCCCAGTAGCAGCCACGACCAGCGGCGATGCCGGGTCTGCGCCCGGGCGGGATCGATCAGCTATCCGTCCGCGCGCTTCCACAGCACCGTCAGGGCGGCTGCAAGTCGACGGGGCTCGGCCTGGTGTGGCGCATCGAGGTGGTGGCGGCCTTCGTAGCGCTCGACCGTGCAGTCGCCGAGTACGTGCGGGACCCGTTCGGCCATCGCTTCCCACAGCTCGCTGCTCAGCGTTCCGTAAGCGAAGTAGGCCGGTCCGCGATAGCTCCGTAGATCGTCTTCATCGACGCGATAGTCGTACATGGCCGGGATCGCCGCCGCCAAGCCAGCGCGCCGCTTGGCCATCTCCGGGTTGAGGCTCGGCGGCGGTGATGCCGGCAGCTCGACACCGGGCCGGACGAACTGCTGCACGAACCGCGGCATGAACTGATCCGCGGGAACGTCGGAGACCTGCTCGACGGAGATCGCGCCCCGGGCGGCATCGCTGAAGTCGGTGCCTGGCTCGTTGAGCGCCACGCTTGTGACCCGGTCCGGGTGCGGGCGATATAGGCCAGGGCGATCGCGCCGCCGACCGAGTGACCGAAGAGGTGGAACCGGTCGAAACCCTGGCCCGTCGCGAATCGATCGAGCCCGTCGACTTCCAGGTCCAGCCCGTAGTCCTCCGGTGGCTGGTCACCGGCGTAGACCTCCAGTTCCTTGGTCACGACGGGCGAGGAGTGCGCGAGCTCCGCCATCAGCGGCGCGTAGGCCAGGTGCGCGGGGACCCGATTCCGGGAAGGAAGATCGCTGCGGTCATCGCTTCTCCTCGCCGCCGTCATCGGTTCGGCGAGGCTATCGAGCCGCTGACGTCACCGAATACCCTCGATTGACGAAAGCGCTCCGGCCGCCCTCTGCCTGCTCCGCGCCATGATCGGGTCGGTCGTCATGCCTGGCCAGGGGTGGGCCAGGGGTCGGGCTTCGAGTCATACTTTCGGCATGACCCGTCAAGCTCGGAATCTCGCTTCCCGAGACGACCCACGCTCGGGCGCAGGAACATGCGCGCGCCACCGGGAGCACACTGTCCGGACTGATCGACGCGGCGCTGAAGGCCGAGCTGACCCGCCGCGATCTGGCCGACCACGTGGCGATGCTGGCCGACGCGACGGACACCGGCGAACTCCATGCCCGGGCACGGGGACGCGCGCAGGCACAACAGGCCTGGAAGACCCGGGAGCGACGACAGCGCGGGAGGTCTCTCAGGGCGACGTCCTGATCTCCAGCCGGTCGCCGAACACCGGGGAGCGCGAGCTGTACGTGGTGGTGTCGGCGGACCTCTACAACGCCTCGGGACCGCCCACCGTGCTGGTTGCCGAAATCGAGACCGGTACCCGTTATCGCGCTTCCGCCTACGCGACGGAGACCGACTACGGCGTAGTGCTCGCCGACCGCGTGGTCTGGCTGCCCGTCGACATGCTCGGGGAACCGTTCGGCAGGCTCGCGACGGCTCAGCGGGCCCGCGTCGTCCACCAGATCGTCGCGATCCTGCGGGGTGTGTGACCGGAGCAGGCTGGCACGCCGCCCTCCCCGGCTCGACGGCGTGATCACCGAAGCCGAACGGCGGCGTCAGCACCTGATCGCCGCCGGATGGTTGTCATGGTCCTGGCCCTGGGCCGTCGTCCGGCGGAGAGTAACGGGCAGACGTCGTCATCCGAGCGGTTTCCGGACGACGGAGGCGATTCGACCGATGTCCGCAGAGCAGAACCGAACGGCCCTCGATGCCGCCGTCGCGGCCCTTCCCCGGCATTCAGCTCACCAACGACGACACGATCACCGAGGGTGACCAGCTGGCGGTGCGGTTCCACCTGAACGGCGAGCACCATGGCGAGTTCACGGGGGTCCCACCCGACAGGGCGAGCGATCGTCCTCTACGGCCAGCCGGATGGCGTGATCGACGCAACAGTGACGGAACCTCGTCGTCGGCGGAGATCCCTCCCAACGGCCTCT